>CAIYPH010000389.1 GCA_903928045.1 uncultured Rhodospirillales bacterium | reverse complement strand
GGCCTCGGCGATCAGCAGGCCGCCTGGCGTGCTGCGCTGGGCGTAGTATTCGGCGTTCACCGGCCCCGGCACATTGCCGGCGGCGCGCATGCGGGTCAGCGGCGCGAGCACGATGCGGTGTTGCAGCGTGACGGCGCCGAGTTTCAGCGGCGAGAAAAGCGTCTCGGTCATATCAACGTCCAACGATGGATGAGAGGGTCAGGCGATCGGGTCGAGCACCACGACGGGGATTTCGCGATCGCCGGCTTTTTCCTGATAGGCGACGTAGGGCGGCCAGAACTTGATGGCGATTTCCCACAGGGCGGCGCGCTCCGGGCCGGTCACGGTGCGGGCCTTGGCGCGGATCTTCTGGGTGCCGACCTGGACTTCGACCTCGGGGTTGGCGACGAGGTTGAGATACCAGCTGGGGTGCTTCGGCGCGCCGCCCTTGGAGGCGACGATGATGTAGCTGTTGCCGGACATGCCGTAGAACAGCGGGAAGATGAACTTCTCGCCCGACTTGCGCCCGGTGGTGGTGAGCAGCAGCGAGGGGACTTCCATCTCTTCCCCGCCGGCCGGCTTCATCTTGTAGATGTGGCCGTCAGTGCCGCCGCTGGAGAGGTAGCGGTCGGCATGGTCGATGATCCATTGGGCCTGCTTGGGGCCGAGCTTGGCGTCGCTCATGGGGGGGATTCCTGCTGTCTGGGTTGAGTGGCGGAGGTTACAGGAGTTCCCGGCTGGCGCAAAATCAAGGGAAGCAAGTGCTGCTTTTTTGAAAAAAAGAAGCAAAAAATTTTTATTCCAATGGCATGTACCGCTCCCACCATCCCGGGAGTCACGCCAACGGCAACGATGGAGTGAAAAGTTTTTTTGGTTCTTTTTGTTCACAAAAAGAACATTCATGCTGCTGCACACTTCCGTTTTCGATTCCACGCTTCATGGCATCAACGCGACCCGAAAATTCGGATTGTCATGCGAACGGAGTATTGGTGCTTCTTGTTCACAAGCCGAATTTGTTCCTTTAATGAAACACCCGCCCGCCATCCACCGCAATCGCCGACCCCGTCATGAAGGCGGACTCGGGGCTGGTGAGGAAGAGGGCGGTCGACGCGATGTCATCGGGCAGGCCGGCGCGCTTGATGAGGTAGCGGTCCATGATCTTGGCGAGTTCCGCCTCGGGGTTTTCCGCCTGTTCGAAGGAGGTGCGGAAGAGGGGGGTATCGATGATGCCGGGGCAGATGGCGTTGACGCGGATGTGGTCGGGCGCGAGATCGACGGCCAGCGTCTTGCTGAACATCACCAGCCCCGCCTTGGCGGCGCAGTAGGCGGTGCGGTTTTCCAGCGGGCGGAGGGCTGCGCCGGAGGCGATGTTGACGATGGTGGCGGCGCCGGCGCGGCGGAGCTCGGGCAGGGCGGCGGCGCAGACGAGGAAGGGGCCGTCGAGATCGACCGCCATGATGCGGCGCCAATCCGTGAGGGACATGTCGCCGAAGGGGCGCATGAGGTCGATGCCGGCGCTGTTGACCACGCCATCGAGCCCGCCAAGGGATTTGGCCGCGGCGGCGACGGCGGCGTTGACCTGGGCTTCGTCCGAGACGTCACACGCGAAGGAGGGGGCGCCGAGCTTCGTCGCCTCGGCCTCGAGCCGGCCGGCATCGCGATCCAGCATCGCCACCCCCGCGCCCTCGGCGATGAACATCGCGGCGATGGCCCGGCCGATGCCGGAGGCGGCGCCGGTGACGAGGATGCGGCGGGATTTCAGGCGCATGATCTTCTCCATGGGCAGGATTAAGGGACGGGTGTTCTTTTTGTGAACAAAAAGAACCAAAAAAACTTTTCGGTCCATCCATGCCGTTGGCGTACGCCCCGCGGACAGGTGGGAGCGGTACTCGGCAAGGGAATGGAAGTTTTTTGTTTCTTTTTTCAAAAAAGAAGCGCTTCCTTCACCCCGTAAAAGTCGCGTTGCGGCCCTGCGACCATGGCCGATCGAAGGGCGTGATGAATTTGAGGGTGAAGCGCATGCGGGTCATCCGCCAGCCCTCGGCGGTGCGGACGTATTGATCATCGGTGGTGGCGGACATCAGCATGGCGCGGTTGTCCTTGGTGAGGGTGCAGGGCTGCCACAGCATCCAGGAGCCGGTGGCGGTATCGCCGTTGAGCGTGATGACGGGGCTGACGAAGTAGTGCAGCGAGAAGTTCCAGCCGCCGGCGCGGAGGTGGTTGTAGATCGCCTCGCGGCCTTCGCGGGTGCCGAACTGGGGGCCTCCGTCCCATACCGCGTCGGGGGTGAAGGTGGCTTCGACCTGGCGGCGGGTGATGGCGTCGATCTCGGCCTGGGGCTTGCGGTGGTGGTCGTCGGTGTATTTGTCGTCGGCGCATTTGGCGTAGAAAGCCTTGAGGGCGCGGATGGCTTCGCGGTCTTCGACGGCGCGCAGGCGGTCTTCGAGTGTCATGGCGTGTCCTCTTCGTCGAGCCCGAGATAGATGGCCTGCACCCGCTTGTCCTGGCGGAGCTCGGCGGCGGTGCCGGTAAGGCGGATTTCGCCGCGCTCCATGATGACCGCGCGATCGGCGACGGCCAGGGCGCTGTCGATCTGCTGCTCGACGATGACGACCGCGGTGCCGAGCGCGGCCCAGCGCTTGAGGAAGTCGAGGATCGGCGGGATGAGCATTTGCGCGATGCCGAGCGAGGGTTCGTCGCAGAGCAGGACGCGGGGCTGGGCGACGAAGGCCTGGGCGAGGGCGAGCATCTGCTGCTGGCCGCCGCTGAGATCGCGGGCGGGATCGAGGAGCTTTTGGCGCAGGATGGGGAACATCTCGAGCGCCGGCCCCGCCATCGCCTCGAAATCCGGCCGGCCGCCGCGAAAGGCGGCGCCGAGGCGGATGTTGTCGCGCACGGAGAGTTCGGGGAAGACGCGGTGGCCATCGAGCACCAGACGGAGGCCGCGGCGGGTGATTTCCTCCGGGGCGAGGCCGGTGATGTCCTGCCCGTCGAGGCGGACGGTGCCGGCGGTGGGTTTGATGAAGCCGCCGATGCTGCGCAGCAGGGTGGATTTGCCGGCGCCGTTTGGGCCGAGCACCAGGACGATTTCGCCGGGGGCGACGCTGAGGTCGATCCCGCGCAGGACGGGGACGCGGCCATAGCCGGCGTGGAGGCCGCTGATCTCAAGCATCGGCGCCTCCGATGAACAGGCGTCGCACGCGGGGATCGGCGGCGATGATGTCCGGCGGGCCTTCGGCGATGACCTGGCCGGCATCGAGCACGGTGATGCGATCGGCGACTTTCCAGACCAGCGCGAGATCGTGCTCGACCAGCAGGACGGTTTTGCCGAGCCGCTCGCTGAGGAAGCGGACGAGGCGGGCGAAATCGCGCCGCTCGGCGGCGGAGAGGCCGGCGGCGGGTTCGTCGAGCAGGAGGATGTCGGCGTCACCAGCGACGGTGCGGAGGACTTCGAGCACGCGACGCTGGGCGTGGGCCAACAGTTCCGGGCGGTTTTCCGCCCATTCGGCGCGAAAGGGGGCGAGAAGGGTGAGGAGCCAGTTGGTGGCGTCGCCTTTCACGTCGGCGCCGATTTCGAGGTTCTCCCAGATCGACATGTCCTCCAGCACGCGGGGGGTCTGGAAGGTGCGGCCGACGCCGAGGCGGGCGACGCGGTAGGCGGGGGCGCGGGAGGTGTCGGTGCCGTTGATGGCGACGGTGCCGGCGTTGAGGGCGATGAAGCCGGAGATCACGTTGAGAAGCGTGGTTTTGCCCGAGCCGTTGAGGCCGACCAGGCCGTGCACGCTGCCGGGGATGACCGCGAGATCGACGCCATCGAGGGCGGCGAGGGAGCCGAAGGTCTTGCGGGCGCCACGGACGGAGATCGCCTCGCCTTGGGTCGGCGGGCGGGGGCGGGCGCCGGGCCAGGCGAGCACGCGATCGACGCTGACGCCGGTGACCTGGGTGCGCAGTCGGCGGCGGCGGCGCAAGGCCTCGATGGTGCCGACCACGCCATCGGGGAAGGCCAGCATGATGAGCAGCGCGACGAAGCCGTAGCCGAGCAGGCGGTAATTCGCGAGGTCCGCCAGCAGGGCGTTGGGGACGAGGTAGAGGATCCAGACGCCGATCACCGGGCCGATGAGCTGGCCGTTGCCGCCGACGACGACGGAGAAGAAGAAGAAGATCGAGAGATCGACGCGGAAGGCATAGGGGCTGACGAAGCCGAGGACGGGGACGTAGAGCGCGCCGGCGAGGCCGGTGCCGGTGGCGGCGATGGTGAAGGCAATGAAGCGGAGCGCGCCGGGGTTGATGCCGAGCGCCATCGCCGCCTCGGGGCTGACGGCGGCGACGCGGATCTGGCGGCCCAGGCGGGTGGCGCGGAGCGTGGCGTGGAACAGCAGGGCGGCGATGGCGAGGGCCATCACCATAAGCGCGATCGGGGTGAGGCCGAGGCCGATCGGGGTGGTCAAGGCGGGGACGGCGCGGGTGATGCCGTTGATGCCGTTGGTGAGGTCGTTGAAGGCGACCAGCATCTCGGGGAACACCACGGCGGCGCTCAAGGTGACGAAGCCGAGGTAGTAGCCCTGCACGCGCAAAGCCGGCAGGGCGAAGAGCAGGCCGAGGACGACCGCGATGGCGACGCCGGCGAGGAAGCCCGCGGCGTAGCTGTGGCCCCAGAGGCCGGCGACGATACCGACCGTGAACGCGGAGAGGCCGAAGACGGCGCCTTGGCCGAAGGAAACCTGCCCGGCATCGGCCAGCAGCATGTTCTGCAGCACCGCGACGGCAACGAAGAGGTTTACGATGAGGAAGTTGTGGGTCCAGTAGGCGCTGCCAAGCAGGGCAGGCAGGAGGATGCTGCCGGCGACGGCGACGATGCCAAGCAGGAGGTGCAGGCGGGTCGCCGCGTCGAAGCGCACGCGGTTCACACCCGGCGCGCCGCCTGGCGGCCGAACAGGCCCTGGGGGCGGACCATGAGGACGACCACCAGGAGGGCGAGCGAGACGAGGTTCTGGAACTCGCCGCCATATTCATAGGCCGCGTAAAGCGACAACATGCCGACCAGCACCCCGCCGACCAGGGCGCCCAGATTGGCGCCGAGCCCGCCGACCACCGCGGCGACGAAGCCGTTCATCACGTAGGTGATCCCGCTATCATTGGCGATCGCCATCACCGGGGCGGCGACGAAGCCGGCCGAGCCGACGATCAGCCCGCTGATGGCAAAGGCCGTGACCTGCAGGCGCCGAACGCGGAGGCCCGCGGCGCGGGCGGCGTCGAGATCCTGCGACAGGGCGCTGATGGCGAGCCCGGTAAGCACGCGGGTGTGGAAGATATGCAGTGCGATGAACCAGAACAGCGCGAGGCCGGTGGTCAACGCGTAGGTCGCGGGGATGCGCACGCCCATGAAGCGGATGGCGGTGAAGGGGCTGCGGACGGATTGCTGGGCGGAACCCTGGTAGATCAGCAGGATCGCGCCGATGATCACCGAGGCCGCCAGTGTGGTGATCAGCCAGGAGTGCTGCTCCACCGAGGAGCGCAGCGGAAGGAGCGTCACGTAGCCCTGCACCGCCAACAGCAGCGCGAGCCCGATCGCCACCGCCGGCAGCAGGATGAACCAGCGCAGCAGGTCCGGCTGCGTCGGTAACAGGAGGAAGGCGAACAGGGCGCCGAGCACCAGCATGTTGCCCTGGGCAAAATTCAGGATGCCGCTGGCGTTGAACACCACGTTGAAGCTCATGCCGACGAGGGAGAAGATGGCGCCCACGCCGATGCCGTGCACGACGATGATCAGCAGGTCGTTCATCGGCCGGATGGTCCGGCTGGGCTATTTGCAGCCGAAGCGCTGCTGCAATCCGCCGGGCAGGATGCGGTCGGGGTAGACGGCCGAGAGCGCGGTCGGGCCGACCAGGAAGTGGGACGCGGGGGTCGCGCCAAGCGGGCCGAGGATACCGGTATGCCTGGCGCCATTGGCCTCGATCCAGGCGGCGACGGAGGGGCCGTCGGTTTTGCCGCTGCCCTCGATGCCCTCCTTGAGGACGAACACGCCATCATAGAGCGCCGCCGCGAAGGGCAGCGACAGGCGGCCGGCCTTGCCGGCGTCGAACGCCTTGGCGCGGGTGACGAATTCGCCGAAGGGCTTGGGCAGCTGGTTGGCGTCGCAATAGGTGAAGGCGGTGTAGTTGAGGCCGGTGGTGTCGTGCAGCGCTTCCTTGCCGGCGACGCGGATGACGGCGTCGGCGAAGGTGGCGACGGTGTAGTTGCCGGTCACCTTGGGGTCCCACCCCAGGTCGTCGCGCGCCTTCAGCACGTTGCCGGCGTCCTCGCCGGAGCTGGCGAAGAGGAACAGCGTGTCGGGGTTGCCGCGCTTGAGGGTGAGGAGCTGCGGCGTCATGTCGGTGGCGCGGTATTGGTATTCCTGGACGCCGGTCAACTTGATCCCGCGGGCTTCCATTTCACGCTTCATCGCCTCGACGAAGGATTTCGCCTGGGCGCCGCTATCCGAAATAATGGCGCCGGACTTGGCGTTGAGCACCTTGGCGGCCTGGTCGATCATCGCCTTGGCCTGGGATTCGGCGTTGATCAGCACGGAGAAATAATAGGGCGCCGCCTGCGGGGTGATCGCCTCCGAGCCGGTGGCGCCGAATTGCGGAATTTTCGCCTCGTTGACCACCGGGAGCACGGCGATCAGCACCTGACTGATAACGGGGCCGAACATCAGCTCGACCTTCTCCTGCTGCACCAGCCGCTTGGCCTCGCCGAGCGCCACCGTGGGGTCGGTCTGGGTGTCGGCGCTGATCATGTTGATCTTGCGGCCCGCGATACCGCCGGCCGCGTTGATTTCGGCCACCGCCATGTCGATGCCGAGCTTGGCCGCCTCGGCCGCCGAGGCGCCGCCGCCGGTGATGTCGAGGAACTGGCCGGCCTTGATCGGTGCCGGTTGGGCAGAGGCCGCACCAGACGCGAGGGCCAGGGCCGCGATGAAGGAAACGCCACGCAGGGTTTTCATGGTCGGGCTCCCGGAAGCGCGCTTTGCCAGCGCGGATGAGGTGAGCTTAGATGCCGCTTTCCTGTCGCGTCAAACCGTCATCGGGCAAGGAAGGAAGCGCTCCTTTTTTGAAAAAAAGGAGCAAAAAACTTTTTTTCCTTGGGTGTGTGCCGTTCCCAACCATCCAGGGGAAGTACGCCAACGGCACGGAGCGATCGAAAAGTTTTTTGGTTCTTTTTGTTCACAAAAAGAACACCCTTGCTTCCCCCTTTGAGGATGCTGCGATGGCCATGCCACTCACCAACCAGTTCGCCGTCGTCACCGGCGCCGCCAACGGCATCGGCCGGGCCAGCGCTTTGCGCCTGGCGCGGGACGGCGCCGATGTCGCGGTGATCGATCTTGAGGCCGATCGGCTGACCACGCTGGCCGAGGAGATTGCGTCTCTCGGCCGCACGGCACTGCCGATTGCCATCGACTGTACCGATCGCGCGGCGATTGAGGCGGCGTTCGCGCAGATCACCGCACGGTTCGGTCGGATCGACATCCTTTTCAACAATGTCGGCCAAAGTGCCAGGGAGCGGGCGAGTGAGTTCTGGAATTCCGATCCTGACGTGTGGGAGTTCGTGCTGCGGGTCTCGCTGCGCTCGGCGATGCTCGCGAGCCGCCAGGTGGTGCCGCAGATGAGGGAGCGGGGGGCGGGGAAGATCATCAATATGTCGTCGGAATCAGCCTTCTACGGCGATACCGGCCTAGTCGATTACAGCGCGGCAAAAATGGGGGTGATCGGGTTCACTCGTGCGTTGGCACGCGAGTTGGCTCCGTTCCGCGTCAATGTGAATGCCGTGGCGCCGGGGGCGATCGGCACGCGGGCGCATGACCGACTGCCGGCCAGCGTGATCGATCGCATCAAGCAGAGCACCCCGATGGGCTTCATCGGCACGCCCGATGACGTGGCCGGGGTGGTCGCCTTCCTCGCCGGGCCCGACAGCCGCTTCGTCACCGGGCAGTCCTTGCTTATCGATGGCGGGCGTTGGATGATTTGAGCCGGACAAGAGACGGGGTTACGCCATGCGGGTCGGCATCGAAGTCGGCGGCACTTTCACCGATATCGTCGCCGTCGATGGCAGCCGGGTCGAGGTGGCGAAGGTGCCGAGCACGCCGCACAGCCCGGATATCGGGGCCTATGCGGCGATCGGCGCGGCGGGGATTGCGGCCGGGGATATTGCGGATCTCGTGCATGGCTCGACGGTGGCGACCAACGCCATCCTGGAGCGCAAGGGGGCGCGGATCGCCTTCGTCACCTCCCAGGGGTTTCGCGACATCCTGTTTTTGCAGCGGCATGACCGCCGCAACATCTATGACCTGCGCTACGCCAAGCCGGCGCCGCCGGTGGCGCGGCGGGATTGCTTCGAGGTGCCGGAGCGCGTGGATGCGGGTGGCAGCGTCATCCTGCCGCTCGATGAGAGGGCGGTTCGTGGCGCGCTGATCCCGGCGCTGGCAGCGGGGAATTACGATGCGGTGGCGATCTGCCTGCTGTCAGCCTATGCGGCGCCGGACCATGAGCGGCGGCTGCGGGCGTTGATCGAGGACGCCTTGCCAGGGCTGCGCATCGCCTGCTCGCATGCCGTGGCGCGGGAGTTCCGCGAATTCGAGCGCGCCTCGACCACCGCGCTCTCTGCCTATGTGCAGCCGGTGATCGACCGCTATCTCGACCGCTTTGAGGCGACCTTGGCGGCGGCCGGATTCGCCGGGCATTTCAGCGTCATGCAATCCAATGGCGGGCGGCTGCCGGCGGTGGCGATGCGGCAGACCGCGATCACCGCCCTGTTCAGCGGCCCGGCGGCTGGGGTGGTGGGTGCCATTCGGCAGGCGGCGCGGTCGGGCCGGGGAAACCTCATCACCTTCGATATGGGTGGCACCTCGACCGATGTGTCCCTGGTGGTTGACGGCGAGGCCGCGATGGCGCCGGAGACCGAGATCGACGGGCTGCCGATCCGCACTCCCGTGCTCGACATTGTCTCCGTCGGCGCCGGGGGCGGCAGCCTGGTGTGGATCGATGACGGCGGCATGTTGCGCGTCGGCCCGCGCTCGGCCGGCGCCATGCCGGGCCCTGCCTGCTACGGGCGCGGCGGCACTGAGCCGACGGTGACGGACGCGCATCTGGTGCGCGGCACGATCCGCGCCGATGCCTTCCTCGGAGGCGCGATGACGCTTGATGTCGCCGCCGCCCATGCCGCCTTCGCGCCGATCGCGGCCCGGCTCGGCACCGACATCCAGGGCGCGGCGGCGGCGGCGATCCGCCTCGCGGTGGCCAATATCGTGCGCGCGATGCAGCTGGTCTCGACCGAGCGCGGCCGCGATCCGCGCGACTACGCGCTGCTGCCGTTCGGCGGCGCCGGGCCGCTGCTGGCCGCCGAGATCGCCGACGAGCTCGGCGTGCGGGAGATATTGGTGCCACCCAATCCCGGGGTGATTTCGGCGCTTGGGCTGCTTTCGGCGGATTTCATGAAGGCGATCGGCGTCACCCGCCGCACCCCGCTCGATGCCGCGGCGCCCGGGGTGCTGCGTGAGATATTCGCGCGCTTCCAGGAGGAGGCGACGGCGGAATTCCGTGACCTCGGGCTCGAAGGCGCCCTCGATTTCGCGCTTACCGCCGATATGCGCTTCGTCGGCCAGGCGTTTGAGATCCCGGTCGATATCGACCCCGCCGAACTGCCCACGCTCACCCCCGCCGGGCTCGCCGCCGCCTTCACCGCGGCGCATCATCGGGTCTATTTTCATGGCGGCGAACCTGGCCGCAAGGTCGAGATCGTCGGCCTGCGCTGCACCATCCGCCGCCGGCTCGAGGCGCTGCCAGAGTTTCGCGAGCGGCCGACCTCGCTCGTCCGCCCGGCCGGAGTCACCGTGCGGGTGGGCACTTCCGATGTCACCGCCGCCTTGCGCGATGCGGCCGGGCTCGCGGCGGGCGAGAGCGTCGCCGGGCCGGCGCTGATCGAGGGCTATTCCTCCTCCATCTGGGTGCCGCCGGGCTGGCGCGCCGAGCGGGACTCCAAGGGCAACATCTTGATGCGCGGAGCGGCGGTATGACACTCGATCCGGTCGACTATGCCATCATCAGCCAGGCCATCATCGCCGCGGCGCGCGAGATGGGGGCCAAGTTGGTGCGCTCGGCCTTCTCCACCGTGTTGCGCGAGGCCCGCGACGGATCCGCCGCCCTGCTCGATGCCAAGGGCAACACCATCGCCCAGGCTGAGCTGATCCCGATGCAACTCGGCACCATCGGCCACATCTTCCAGCCCTGCGCCCGGCTCTACCCGATCGAGACGCTGGAAGAGGACGATTTCTTCGCCATCAACGACCCCTATTCCGGCGGCCAGCATCTGCAGGACGTGTTCCTGTTCCACCCGATCTTCTTCGGCGGCAAGGTGATCGGCTTCTCCGCCTCGGTGGCGCATCACCTCGATCTCGGCGGCGGGAGCCCCGGCCTCAACCCGCACGCGGCGGACGTCTACGCCGAGGGGCTGATCATCCCGCCGATGAAGTGGAACATGAAACGGGACTGGCACGGCGGCAATTTCGAACGGCTGCTGCGCGCCAATGTGCGGGTGCCGAACCAGACCATGGGCGACTTCGACGCCCAGATGGCCGCCAACGCGATCGGCGCCGCCCGGCTGCGCGAACTCGCCGCCCGCTATGGCGCGGAGAAACTCACCGCGGTGATGGCCGCGCTGCAGGACTATTCCGAGGCCCGCATGCGCGCCGCCATCAGCCGGGTGCCTGATGGCGTCTACCATGGCGAGGACATGGTGGATGACGACGGCATCAGCGAGGCGCCGCTGCCGGTGCGCGTCGCGGTGACGGTGAAGGGCGACACCATCGCGCTCGATTTCGGCGGCACCGCGCCGCAGGTCGGCACCAACCTCAACGCGCCCTTCGCCTCCACCATTTCGGCGGCGCTCTCGGCGGTGAAGGCGGCGCTCACCAGCCCGGACATCCCTTTCAACGCCGGCGCGGCGCGCCCGGTCAGCATCAGCGCGCCGCATGGCTCGCTGCTCAATCCGCGCCATCCCGCGCCCGTGCGGGCGCGCATGGAAGCGTGTTTCCGCGCCTGGAACGCGACCATGAAGGCACTGTCACAGGCGGTGCCTGGCCAGGTGGTGGCGCCGGGGTTCGATACCACGACGGTGGGGGTGCTCTCCCATCTCGGGCCGGATGGCTGGAGCGTCTACCTCGAAATCTACGGCGGCGGGCTCGGCGCGACCGCGGAATCGGATGGCTGCGACGCGGTGGACGGGCCGCTCTCCAACTGCTCGAACACGCCGGTGGAGGCGCTGGATCAGGATTTTTCGTTCTTCCGCGTGCTGGAATACAGCCTGCGCGCCGATAGCGCCGGGGATGGTGCCCATCGCGGCGGCCTCGGCTTCCTCCGCCGCTTCGAGATCATCTGCGACGACGTGCAGATCGCGCTCTACTCGGACCGCTTCCGCCACGCGCCGCAGGGGTTGTTCGGCGGGGCTCCGGGAAGCACCGGCTATTGCGAGATCCTGCGCGACGGGGTGGTGATCCGGCTGAAATCCAAGGACAAGGCGCCGCTGCGCAAGGGCGACATCGTCACCATCGCGGTCGGCGGCGGGGCGGGATATGGCGAACCCGGACTGCGATCCGCCGGCTTGCGCGCGGCGGATCGGGCCGATGGCGCGGTGACCGCATTGCAGGACGCTTGACCCGATACGGCGGGACTTGGCACGGAGGGGCCATGCAGTGCCGCGCTCTGATTCTCTCCGGTTTCGTGCTGCTCGCCGCCCCGGCGCGCGCGCAGACCCTGCCTGCGACCGGCGTGTTGCAGGCGCCTTCCAAGACCGCGGCGCCGGCCGCCCCGCAGGTGACGCCGTTGAGCAATCCGCCGGCGCCGGCGCCACGCGCGGGGGTGCAGCAGGTGGCGCCGCTGGCCTCGCCATCGCTGCTCGGCAAGTCCGATCCCGGCAAGCCGCCGCCGGTGGTGCAGCCGCCCGCCAATACGCATGCGCAGAAGCCGCCGCCGGCGAAAGCGACCACCGCCAAGCCACCCGGCGGCAAAGCCCCGCCGGCTAAGCCGGGGGGCGCCGATCCGGCTGCGCCGGTGGCACCCGTTCCGGCCGCCCCGGCGCCCGCTTCCGCTTCCGCTTCCGCTCTCGCCACCGGCGCGGCCGCGGCAGCAGCGACCAGTGCCGCCGCCCAAAGCGCCGTGCGGCCGGCGGAGGGGGGGAAGGCGGCGCTGCCGCGCTGGGCGTCCCTGCGATCGGATGAGGTCAATCTCCGCACCGGGCCGGGCACGCGCTACCCGATTGAGTGGCAGTATCACCGTCGTGACTTGCCGGTGGAGATCGAACGCGAGTTCGATATCTGGCGGTTGATCGTTGATCAGGACGGCGTGAAGGGATGGGTGCATTCCGCCACCCTGGTCGGGCGTCGCAGCTTTGTGGTGCGGGGCAAGGAGCGGGTGCTGCGCAAATCCGCCGCCGAGGATGCGGCGGCGGTGGCGGTGCTGAAGCCCGGCGTGGTCGGGCGGATCCGCTCCTGCGAGGCGGGCAAGGCCTGGTGCGAAATGCAGGTAGGCGAGTATCGCGGCTGGCTGAAGCGCGAGGATATCTGGGGGGTCTACCCCAATGAGGCGGTCAACTGATCTCGACGGCTACGGAACAGCGCGCGGCTTGAGGGCGCGATAGCCATCGAGGGCGGTGGCGGTATCGGTGGGGTTGAGTTCTTCGCGCAGCACCTGGCCGGCCTGGGCGGTTTCGCCGGCGAGGGCGAGGGCGACGGCGAGGTTGTCACGCACCTTGCGGCCGCCGGTGCCGGCGTTGGCGAGTTGGTTGAGCATCACCGCGCCTTCCTGGGGCCGGCCGGAGATGGCCAGCGACAACGCCAGGTTCTGCTGCGCCGAGGCGAGCCCGGGGTTGACCGTGAGGGCCTTGCGATAGGCCTCCTGCGCTTCGGCGTGCTTGCCCTGGATGTCCCGCGCGACGCCGAGATTGTTGAGCACGGCGGTGTTGCCGCTTTCGCGCTCGGCGACCAGGGCGAAATGGGTCTCCGCCTCGGCGACATTGCTGGCGAGGAGTACCTTGCCGAGCCCGGTGTGGGCCTCGGTATTCCCTGCATCAACAGCGATGGCGCGGCGGAAGCTTGCTTCGGCGGCAGCGGTATTGCCGGCCTGCACGTTCGCCTTTCCCTGCCGCAACAGCGCTTCGAGGTTGCGCGGATCCGACTTCAGCGTGTTGTCAAGGACCTGGAGGGCGACCTGCGGCGATCCGGAGCTGAGCGCCGCATCGGCGATTCGGAGGTTGGAGCTGCCAGCCGTCTGCGTCGGCGCGCCGCAGGCCGAGAGGGCGGAGAGCAGGAGGGGGACGGACAACCAACGCATGTCTGGGCAACGCATCTGGGGGTACTCATTTGCTGAAGATACGCATCACCTGCAAAACTGCCGGGCCCCCTACAATCATGAACATGGTGGGCAGGATGAAGAGGATCATCGGCAACGTAAGCAGCACCGGCAACTTAGCGGCCTTCTCTTCGAATTGCGTTAAGATCTCCTGGCGCATCTCAGCCGACAAGACACGGAGCGCCTCAGCGAGCGGCGTGCCGTACTGCATGGTTTGTTGCAGCGTGGCGACCACGCGGCGGACCTGCGGGATACCGGTGCGCTCGCCGAGATTGTCCAGCACGGCGTGGCTGTCGGTGCTGATCTGGAACTCGCCGGCGGTCAGCATCAGCTCGTTGGCAATGGCGGGATGGGCGCCGTGGATCTCGGCGCCGACGCGCTGGATCGCCGGCTCCAGGCTGAGGCCGGATTCGGCGCACATCACCAGCATGTCGAGCGTGTCGGGCAGCCCGTCGGCGATCGCCTTCTGGTAGCGCTTGCGCAGGCTGCGCACGAAATAGTCAGGGGCGAGCAGCCCGCCGACGGCGCTGGCGGCAAGGATCATGTTGCGCACCAGAGAGTCGAGCTCCCAGCGATGCAGCACGATGAACAGCATCAGCGGCAGTCCGACCGCGAGCATCAGCTTGGCTGCGACAAAGGCGCCGACCGCGTTGCGGTTGCGGATACCCGCACCCTCAAGGCTCTTCTGCACCGCCTCGACGGTCTGCCCCGATACGACGCCGCTTTTGAGAATCCCCTGGCCGAGATTGGACAGCATCTTCACCGCATCGCGCGGATCGACCGTCGGCTTGACATCGGTCGCGCCGCGGGCGGCACCGCCGCCGGCCAGGGACTGCAGGCGTACCGTCGCGCGCTGGTCGCGGCTCACGTTGCGCATCATGAAGCCGGCGACCCCGAACAGCGTCAGCGAGACGCCGAAACCGATCTTGAGTGCCGCCATGCCGATCATGCGAGCGCCTTTTCGATAATGGTGCGCATGATGAAGGCACCGATGCCGAGCATCACGCAGGCGGCGGCAAGGATCATGTTGCCGGTGGGGTCGGTGAACAGGATGCTGATGTAGCTGGGATTGAGGAAGTAGAGCGCGCCGGCGGCCAGGACGGGCAGACAGCCGAGGATCAGCGCGGTCGTGCGGGCCTCTGACGCCAATGCTCGGCCACGCGACTTCAGTGCCATGCGCTTGCGCACGATGCCGCCGAGGTTATCAAGTGTCTCACCGAGGCGCCCGCCGGTCTGGCTTTGCAGGGTGAGCGCGGTGGCGAAGAAGCGGAATTCGGTGATCTCGTTGCGGTCAGCCATGGATTTGAGGGCCTCGGAGATCGGCGTGCCGATCGCGAGATCGCCGGCGACGCGAGCGAACTCGACCGACGAGGGTTCCGGGCTCTCCTTGGCGACGATGCGGATTGCCTCGGTCAGCGGCACGCCAGCGCGCACGGAACGGACGATCATCGAGAGGCAGTCGGGGAATTGGCCATAGAGTTTGGCGCGACGGCGCAGCACCATCATGTTGAAGATGGTGCGGCTCCCCATCACCCATATCGCCGGCATCGAAACCCAGCCGGAAGGGCCGATGATGCCGATGATCACGCCCGAGATGAGGCGCGCCACCACGAGAACAATCAGCAATACCATCCACCACTTCAGCGGATATTGCTCCGGGCGGTCCGCCTCGAAGCCGAAGATGCGCGCGGCGCGGTCGGTGGGCGAGTTGGCCTTCTCGGGCTCCGCGTTGCGGATAACCCGCACCGGCTCGATCTTGCGCATCCGCATGTGCGGCGCCGTGGCAGTCTGGAAGCGCTGGCGCAGCCGCTCCTGGCGCGACTGGCCGGTGACGACCAGGAACGCAGTGAAGCCGAGGCCGCTGAGCCCGACGAAGGCGAACAGGAGGAGGAGCGGGAGATGGTTCATGGCGGCTAGAGGGTCTCCTCCAGCGCCGATGCCCAGGCCCGGTCGAGCCCGAAGTAGGAGATGCGCGACTGGAAGGCCGGGCGGGCATGGACCGTTTTGTAGTGGCCACGCAGGCGGCCGTCGGAGCCTTCCCCGTCGATATGGAACTTGAAGATGTCGTTGAGCAGGACGATGTCGCCTTCCATGCCGCACACCTCGGTCACCTGGGTGACACGGCGGCCGCCGTCGCGCTGGCGCTCGACCTGGACGATGAGGTCGACCGCCGAGACGATCTGGGTACGAATGGCCGACAGCGGCAGGCCCATCGAGCCCATCTGCACCATGTTCTCGATACGGATGACCGCGTCGCGGGTGTTGTTGGAGTGGATGGTGGACATCGAGCCGTCATGGCCGGTGTTCATCGCCTGCATCATGTCGAACGCTTC
>CAIYPH010000388.1 GCA_903928045.1 uncultured Rhodospirillales bacterium | reverse complement strand
CTTTGGTGCGTACCGCTCCCGACCATCCGGGGAAGCAAGCCAACGGCAACGAATTGATCAAAAAGTTTTTTTGGTTCTTTTTGTTCACAAAAAGAACACCCTTGCTTTGCGTGCCCAAACTCCCATGAGCGAGTCAGCGATGCCGCCCCTGCTATCCGTTCGCAACCTCAAGAAGCACTTCCCCATCAAGGGCGGCATTCTCGGCCGCGAGGTCGCGCGCGTGCACGCGGTGGATGGCGTGAGCCTCGACATCGCCGAGGGCGAGACCGTCGGCCTGGTCGGCGAATCCGGCTGCGGCAAATCCACCACCGGCCGCTGCATCCTCCGCCTCATCGAGCCCAGCTCCGGCGAAATCCATTTCCAGGGCCGCGACGTCACCCACCTCGAAGGCGAGGCCCAGCGCGCCCTGCGGCGAGACCTGCAAATCATCTTCCAGGACCCTTTCGCCTCCCTCAATCCGCGCCACACCGTCGGCGGCATCATCGGCGAGGCGCTCATCATCCACGGCCTCGCCAAATCCCGCGCCGCCATCGAGGCCCGCGTGGTGGATCTGCTGGAAACCGTCGGCATGCGCCCCGACCACATGCGCCGCTTCCCCCACGAATTCTCCGGCGGCCAGCGCCAGCGCATCGGCATCGCCCGCGCCCTCGCCGTCGAGCCCAAACTCATCGTCTGCGACGAACCGGTCTCGGCACTCGACGTCTCGATCCAGGCCCAGGTCATCAACCTCCTCGAAGACCTCCAGGAGAAATTCGGCCTCACCTACCTCTTCATCGCGCATGACCTCTCAGTGGTGGAACACATCTCCGACCGCGTGGCCGTCATGTACCTCGGCCGCATCGTCGAAATCGCCCGCGCGCGCGACCTCTACGACAACCCGCTCCACCCCTACACCGAAGCCCTGCTCTCCGCCGTCCCCATCCCCGACCCCAAAGTAAAACGCCGCCGCATCCCCCTCACCGGCGACGTCCCCAACCCCATCAACCCACCCACCGGCTGCCACTTCCACACCCGCTGCCGCATCGCCGAAGCCCGCTGCAAAACCGAGGCGCCCGTGCTGCGGCAGTCCGGCGAGGGGCATATGGTGGCGTGTCACCTGCGGGGGTAGGGAGGGGTAAGGCGTTCTTTTTGTGAACAAAAGGAACCAAAAAAACCTGACGCGAAGCGGGCCGGACCGGCGACGAGAGCGGCGACGGGAGCGACAGCGGATCGCCATCGATCCGCGATAGCGCTCTTCGATGCCGTTGGCGTACGCCGCCGGGCGAGTCCACGCATTGCCCAGCGTCCACGGAGCGCACTCTCGCCTCACCTCCTCCGCGCAGCAGAGTTTCCACACGGTCTGCTCGATGTGTGGACGAGGCAGGCATTTCTGGCATCCCCCCGTGCAAAGCCCCGAACGAGCGAACGAAAGAGGCCAGTGGTCCGGGAAACGCTAAAATATAGGAAAATAACGATTTATAACGATCAAATACCTTGATTATCCGCGCAAAAACCCCTATATTCCCCAAATCACCCCAGGAGCGCTCATGTCATCCCCCACCGCCCCCGCAATGGACGCCGCGTCCGCCGTCGCGCAAGCGATCGGTCGGATTCTGCTTGCCATGCTGGATGCGCTCTTCGGGGACATCTCGGGCCTCGCCCCCCGCCACCCCATTCGCCGCGCCCATGCCCGCGCGCAGCGCCATATCGAGCGCTACGTCGCCGCCCTCGCGATCGCCCTGGCAACGCCGGAAGAAGCGCCACAGGCCGAAGCTCCCCTCACACCCAAGCCGCGCCCGGCCTCCGTCATCCCCCTGCCCCGCCCCACATGCGCAGGCCGTCCATCCTCCCGCCGTCCCACGCCAAGCCCCCCGCGCTCCGCCCCAATTCACCACTTGGCGCAATGCGCCGTCGCACGCCCATTTCGTTACGATTTAGCAATAAATCCCAGTCGTATAGCCCAACCCCATCCGAGCGCACCAACCCAACGGATCAAAAAGTTTTTGCTTCTTTTTTCAAAAAGAAGCGCTTCCTTCAAAACAGCCGCTGCCCCGTCTCCGCCAGCAGCGGCTCGATCGCCGCGAGGTCGGCGGCCATTTCGCGGGTCATCCACGCCCGGATCGCCTGCACCACCTCGCGCAGCGGCCGGCTGCGGGGCGCCAGGAGGTGGAAGGCGCTCGCGGTGGTGACATGCCGGCGCGAGGCCGGCACCAGCGTGCCTTCCGCGAGTGCGCGGGACACCACGCTGAGCCAGCCGAGCGCCACCCCTTCGCCGTTCATCGCGGCTTGCAGCACCACCGCGTAGTCGGAGAACTGCACCCAGCTCCGCCACGGCATCCGCCGCCGCGCCGCTTCGCCCCAGAAGAGGGACCAGTCGATCAGCGGATCGTCGAAATGCAGCAGCGTATGGGCGGCCTCGGACGCGCCGTCGAGCGGGCCGTTGCGGGCGAGGTAGCCGGGGCTGGCGACGGGGATCACCAGCTCGGGCGAGAAATGCCAGGAATGATAGTCCCCATCGGTCTCCGGCGGCCGGCGCATCGCAAGATCGACGTCGCCGGCCGGCCCGCGCAGGGAGCCCGAGAGCAGTTGGAACCGCAGGTCGACCGAAGGGAAGTCGCGATAGAACGCCTGCATGCGCGGGATGAACCAGTGGGTGACGAAGGCGGTGGAGAGCGAAAGCTCCACCGCCTCGTGCCGCGCATGCCGCCCGGCGATTTCCCGCAGCGCCTCGCCCATCCGCCCGAAGCCTTCGGCCACCGCCCGGTGCAGCATCTGCCCCTCGTCGGTCAGCGTCAGCCCCGCCGGGCTGCGCAGGAACAGCCGCACCCCGAGCTGCTCCTCGAGCTGGGCGATGTTGCGGCTGACCGAGGGCTGGGTGACATTGAATTCGCGCGCCGCCGCCCCGCAACTGCCGGAACGGGCCGCGGCCTCGAAGATCAGCAGCGCCCGTGGCGAGGGGATCAGCTTGCCGAGCGTGGTCATACGGTCAGCGTATGACCCCCGTACGCATTGTCAAGGTGACGGATCGGTGCAGGAAGCCGATGATGCCGCAGTGCCGCATCGCGGCCGCAACAGGGGAACAACATGATGCGCGACGACAGGACAGGTTTTTCCGGCGCCGGACGGCGCGATTTCATGCAACTGGCCGCCGCCGGGGCGGGCGCCCTGTGGCTGCCCAGCTCCGCCCAGGCCCAGGCCCCCCGCCGCGGCGGCTCCATCCGCGCTGCCGGCTACTCCTCCTCGACGGCCGATACCGTCGATCCCGCCAAGCAGTCGCTGTCGACCGACTATGTCCGCTGCAACATGTTCTACAACACGCTCACCCTGCTCGACGCCAACCTCACGCCGCAGCCCGAACTCGCCGAGACCATCACCAGCGACAAGGCCACCGTCTGGACCATCAAGCTCCGCAAGGGCATCACCTTCCATGACGGCAAGGCCCTCACCGCGGCTGACGTGGTGTATTCGCTGAACCGCCACAACGACCCCAAGGTCGGCTCGATCGCCAAGCCGCTCGCAGCGCAGATGACCGAGGTTGTGGCGATCGCCCCCGATACGGTGAAGATCACGCTCGCCTCGCCCAATGCCGACTTCCCGGTGGTGCTCGGCACCTTCCACTTCCACATCATCAAGGAGGGCACCACCGATTTCACCACCGCGATCGGCACCGGCCCATACAAGTGCAAGGAATTCACCCCGGGCGTCCGCACCGTCGGCGTGCGCAACCCCAACTACTGGAAGCCGGGCAAGCCCTATCTCGATGAGATCGAGTTCTTCGGCATCCCCGACGAAACCGCCCGCGTCAACGCCCTGCTCGCCGGTGACATCCAGATCGCCGGCGGCGTCACGCCGCGCTCCACCCGGCTGATCAAGGCGCAGCCTGGCCTGAGCGTGTTCGAGACCCCCGCCGGCGTCTACACCGATCTCATCGTGCGGCTCGACTCACCGGGGACCGGCAACCTCGATTTCGCCCTCGCCCTGAAATACCTCCAGGACCGCGAGCAGATGCGCGACGCGATTTGGCAGGGCTTCGCGGTGATCGGCAACGACCACCCGATCACGCCCTCCAACCGCTTCTACAACAAGGACATTCCGCAGCGCGCCTTCGACCCCGACAAGGCGAAGTTCCACTTCCAGAAATCGGGCGTCGGTTCCTCCGCGGTGCCGATCGTGGTCTCGCCGGCGGCCGGCGGCTCGGCCGAAATGGCGGTGATGCTGCAGGAGGCCGGCAGCAAGTTCGGCCTCAACCTCGAAGTCCGCCGCGTGCCGGCGGATGGCTACTGGGCGAATTACTGGCTGAAATCGCCGGTCGGCTACGGCAACATCAACCCGCGCCCATCGGTCGATATCCTGCTGTCGCTGTTCTTCAAGTCCGACGCGCCGTGGAACGAGAGCGCCTTCAAGGACCCCAAGTTCGACCAGCATCTGCTGGCCGCCCGCGCCGAGACCGACGACGCCAAGCGCAAGCAGATGTATGGCGA
This sequence comes from uncultured Rhodospirillales bacterium, assembly GCA_903928045.1. The sequence goes on along the minus strand of CAIYPH010000388.1, from coordinate 5,825 downwards.
CATGCAGCTGATGATCCGCGACAATTCGGGCATCGGCATCCCGATGTTCAACTCCTTCCTCGACGGCCATGTCAGCAAGCTCAAGGGGCTTTCGCCGATCCCGGTCGGCGGCATGATGGGCTTCAACTTCGCCGAGAACGTGTGGCTGGAGGCCTGAGCTGAGCGGCACCGGGCGCTTCGGAGGCAGACGATGAACGCGGCGATGCTGCGCCTCATCGCGCTGCGCCTGGCGCTCGGACTGCTGACGCTGGCCATCGTCTCGGCGCTGGTGTTCACCGCCACCGAACTCCTGCCCGGGGACGTCGCCGAGGCGCTGCTCGGCCAGTCCGCCACCCCCCAGGCGGTGGCCGGGCTGCGAGCAGCGTTGCATCTCGACCAGCCCGCCTGGCGGCGTTTCCTGCTCTGGGCCGGCGGGATGCTCTCGGGCGATCCCGGGCGCTCGCTGGTCAACCAATTGCCGGTCGCCAGCCTGATCGGCAACCGGCTGCCCAATTCGCTGAAGCTCGCCGGGCTGACCGCCTGCGTCACCGTGCCGCTGGCCCTCACGCTTGGCATCACCACGGCGATGTGGCGCGGCTCACGCTATGACCGCATCGTCGCCACGTTGATCATCGGCATCGTCTCGGTGCCGGAGTTCCTGATCGCGAGCCTGGCGGTGATGATTTTCGCGGTGAAGCTGCGCTGGCTGCCGGCGCTGTCCTTCCGGGCGGGGGTGCAGGATTTCTGGACCATGCTGTGGCTGCTGGCGATGCCGATCGGCACGCTCACGCTGGTGGGCATCGGCCAGATGGCGCGGATGACGCGGGCGGCGTTGGTGACGGTACTGGCTTCCTCCTACATCGAGATGGCGCGGCTGAAGGGGGCGGGGCCGATCCGCATCGTGCTGATCCATGCGCTGCCCAATGCGCTGGGCCCGATCGTCAACGCCGTGGCGCTCAGCACCTCCTTTCTGCTCGGCGGGGTGATCATCGTCGAGACCATCTTCAACTATCCCGGCCTTGCCAAGCTGATGGTGGATGCCGTCTCGACGCGGGATCTGCCGCTGGTGCAGGCTTGCGCGATGCTGTTCTGCGGCGCCTATCTCAGCCTGGTGCTGATTGCCGATGTGGTGGCGATCCTGGCCAACCCGAGGCTGCGGCAGCGATGAAGCGGCTTTCTCCCGTCGCCGTTGTGGCGCTGCTGGTGATCCTTGCCTGGGCGGTGGCGGCGGTTCTCGCGCCGCTGATCGCGCCGTTTCCGCCCGGCCGGATCGTGACCCGCGACACGCTGGCGGATATCTCCGCCCGTTTTCCGCTCGGCACCGATTATCTCGGACGGGACATGCTGAGCCGGGTGCTGCATGGCGCCCGCTACACGATGGGGATCGCACTGGTCTCGACCACGCTGGCCTGCCTGATGGGGGTGACGCTGGGGCTGACGGCGGCGGCGCGTGGCGGGTGGTTCGACATGACGGCGAGCCGCATCCTGGATGCGATGATTTCGGTGCCGAGCCTGCTGGCGGCGCTGGTGGTGGTCTCCTCGCTCGGCTCCTCCATCCCCGTGCTGATCGGCGCGGCGGCGGTGATCTACACGCCTGGCGCCTACCGACTGTCCCGCGCGGTGGCGGTGAATATCGCCGCGATGGATTTCGTCACCGTCGCGCGGGCGCGGGGCGAGGGCACGCTTTACATCATCGCCGCCGAGATCCTGCCCAACATGATCCTGCCGGTGCTGACGGATTTCGGGCTGCGCTTCGTCTTCGTCGTGCTGCTGCTGACCGGCATGAGCTTTCTCGGCCTCGGCATTCAGCCGCCGGCGGCGGATTGGGGTACGCTGGTGCGGGAGAATATCGAGGGGCTGTCCTACGGCGCGCCGGCGGTGATCATGCCGGCGCTGGCGATTGCCACGCTGACCATCTCGGTCAACGCGCTGATCGACCGCATTCCCGGTGCCGGGCAGGGGGATAGCCGATGAGCGCCCATGTTTCAGTCACCGGCTTGCGCGTTACCGTCGCGGCGGCCGAGGGCGGGCGGGCGGCGATTGTCGATGATGTCGGCTTTGCGATCGCGCGCGGCGAGGTGCTGGCGCTGATCGGGGAAAGCGGTTCGGGCAAGACCACCATCGCGCTGGCGATGATGGGCTATGCCCGCCAGGGCTGCCGCATCGATGGCGGGCAAATCCGCATCGGCGAGACTGACGTGCTGACGCTTTCGCCTTCCGGGCTTGCCGGGCTGCGCGGTGGGCGGGTGGCCTATATTCCGCAAAGTGCGGCGGCTGCTTTCAACCCCGCGCAAAGGCTGATGACGCAGGTGACCGAGAGCGCCCGCATCCACGGGTTGCTCGACCGCGCTGCCGCCGAGCGTAAGGCAATTGAGTTGTTCCGCGCGTTGGCGCTGCCGGAGCCGGAGACGCTGGGCGAGCGCTTTCCGCATCAGGTCAGCGGCGGGCAGTTGCAGCGCGTCACCGCGGCGATGGCGCTGATTTCCGACCCCGATCTGGTGATCCTCGACGAGCCGACCACGGCGCTCGATGTGACCACGCAGATCGAGGTGCTGCGGGCGTTCAAATCGGTGGTGCGCGAGCGCAACACGACGGCGATCTACGTCTCGCATGATCTCGCGGTGGTCGCGCAGATGGCCGATCGCATCGTGGTGTTGCGGCACGGAAAGATGCAGGAGGAGGCGCCGACCGCGCAGCTGCTCGCCGCGCCTGCGCATCCCTATACGCGCGAGTTGCTGGCCGCCTTCAATCCGCCCTCACGCGCGCCGGACGCGCCGCCCGAGGCGGCGCCGCTGCTCGAAGTGCGCGGGCTGGTGGCCGGATACGGCCCAGCGGGGCGGGATGGCATGCCGGCGCTGCCGGTGCTGCATGATGTCGGCTTCACCATTCCGCGCGGCTCGGTGCTCGGCGTGATCGGTGAATCCGGCTGCGGCAAAAGCACGCTCGCCCGCGTCATCGCCGGGCTGCTGCCGGCTGCGCGGGGGAGCGTGAAGCTGGATGGTGCGGCGTTGCCCACGCGCGTTGGCGACCGCACGCGGGATCAGCTCAGGCGGGTGCAGATCGTGTTTCAATCGGCCGATACCGCGCTCAACCCGGCCCGCAGCGTGCGCGATATCCTGGCTCGGCCGTTGAATTTCTACCACGGGCTCAAGGGCGATGCCGCGCGCAAGCGGGTGGATGCCTTGCTCGATATGGTGCGCCTGCCGTCAGGTCTCGCCGACCGTCCTCCCGGCGCGCTCTCGGGCGGCCAAAAACAGCGGGTCAATTTCGCCCGCGCGCTGGCGGCTGAGCCCGAGTTGATCCTGTGTGACGAGGTGACCTCGGCGCTCGATGCGGTGGTGGGTGCCGCGGTGCTCGATCTGCTGGGGGAGCTGAAGCGGGAGCTTGGGCTTTCCTACCTTTTCATCAGCCATGATCTCTCGACGGTGCGCTCGATCTGCGACCAGGTGATGATCCTGTATTTCGGCCGCCGGCTGGAATATGCCCGTTCGGGCGCCATGCTGGTGCGCCCGATGCATCCGTATTCCGACCTGTTGATCGCCTCGGTGCCGGAAATGCGGACGGGCTGGTTGGAAGGCGCCGCGCCCGCGCACGAGGCGACGGTGGTGCGCAACACCGCCGGCTGCACCTTCGCGCCGCGCTGCGCCGCCGCTGTGCCGGGCCTGTGCGACACGACACCACCGCCGCTGCGCCAGCTCAGCAAGGGCGCGGAAATTCTTTGCCATCTCGATGAAGCGACGCTGCGCCACACGCAGCCAGACGACAGGAAAACGCCATGAACTCGATCGCCCCCACGCTGCGCACCGATGATCCGCTGCTGCGGCCGCTGACTATCAAGCACGTCACCTTCCGCAACCGGGTGATGAGCACGTCCCACGCCTCGACGCATGACGACGGCGGCATGCCCGCCGAGAAGTATCAGCGTTATCACGAGGAGAAGGCCAAGGGCGGCATCGGGCTGACGATGTTCGGCGGCTCGTCGATGGTGGCGCCGGATTCGAGTTGGGGCGGCGGGCAGATCAATGTCAGCCGCGACAGCGTGATCCCGTTCCTGCAGCAGTTCTCCGGCATGATCCATGGCCATGGCGCCAAGATCATGTGCCAGATCTCCCATCTCGGGCGCCGGGCCGACGCCTTCTCGATGAACTGGCTGCCGACCATGGGGCCGTCCGCCATTCGCGAGACACGGCACCGCAACATTCCCCGTGAGATGGACCGCTCGGACATCGACCGCATCATCCGCGACTATGCCGAGGCGGCGTATCGCTGCAAGGAAGGCGGGCTGGACGGCATCGAGACCGTGACCGGCGGGCATCTGCTCGGGCAGTTCTTCTCGCCGCGCACCAACCAGCGCACCGACGGCTTCGGCGGCTCGCTCGAGAACCGCACCCGCTTCGCGATCATGGTGCATAAGGCGATCCGCCGGCGGGTGGGCGATGATTTCCTGGTCGGCATCCGCTTCGTGGTGGATGAGGGCACGGATGACGGCATTAATTTCGATGAGTGCGTGGCGATCGCCAGGCTGATCGAGGCGGAGGGGCATCTCGACTTCTTCAACGGCATTTTCGGCCGCATGGACACTGACCTGTCGCTCGCCGAGCACAATATGCCCGGCATGTCGCAGCCGATCGCGCCGTTTCTGCGGCAAGTCGGGCTGTTCAAGCGGGAGACCAAGTTGCCGGTGTTCCATGCCGCGCGCATCCCCGATCTCGCGACCGCGCGCTTCGCCATCGCCGAGGGGTTGCTCGATCTCGTTGGCATGACGCGGGCGCATATGGCGGACCCGCAACTGGTCAACAAGCTCGCCCGCGGCGAGGAGGACAGGGTGCGCCCCTGCGTCGGCGCCTCCTACTGCATGTACAAGAAGACCAGCTGCATCCATAACCCGGCCACCGGGCGGGAGCTGAGCCTGCCGCAGGTGATCGAGCGCTCGGCCAATCCGGGCCGCAAGGCGGTGGTGGTCGGCGGCGGGCCGGGCGGGCTGGAGGCGGCGCGGGTGCTGGCCGAGCGGGGCCACAAGGTGGTGCTGTTCGAGGCGGCGCCGAAGCTCGGCGGCCAGATGTTGCTCGCGGTGCGCGCGACTTGGCGGAAGGACCTGATCGCCATCGTCGATTGGCGGGTGGCGGAACTCGGGCGGCTTGGAGTCGATGTGCGCACCTCAGTCTATGCCGGGGAGGCCGAGATTGCGGCGGAGAACCCGGACATCGTGATCGTCGCCACTGGCGGGGTGCCGGATCTGTCGCCGATCGAGGGTGGTGAGCTGTGCCAGACCGTGTGGGACGTGCTGTCCGATGACGTAGCTGCCAAGGCTGACGTGCTGATCTGGGACCAGATGGGGCGGCATCAGGCGGTCTCCGCCGCGCTGCATCTGGCCGAGAAGGGCCATGCGGTGCAATTCGCCGCGCTCGATGACAATATCGGTTTGGAAATGGAGTACAATGCCCGCGTCGTCTACCGCAAGCGCTTCGCGGAGAACGGCGTGAAGGTGACGCTGGATCAGGCACTGGTGAGTGTGCGCCGGGCCGGCAACGGGCTGGAGGCCACCTTCAAGCACGAGTTGACCGGCGCGCTTTCCACCCTGACGGCGCAGCAGGTGATCATCGAGCGCGGCACCGTGCCGGTGTGCGAGGTATACGACACGCTGCGCGAGGGCTCGGCCAACGGCGGCACCACCGATATTGACGCCCTGCTGGAAGCCCAGCCACAACCCCGCTCCCCCGGCGGCTATGAGCTGCATCGCATCGGCGATGCGGTGACGAGCCGCAATGTCCATTCGGCCATCTATGACGCACTGCGTTTGTGCATGGTGATGTAGGAGGAAGCGCGTCTTTTTTGAAAAAAAGAAG
>CAIYPH010000387.1 GCA_903928045.1 uncultured Rhodospirillales bacterium | reverse complement strand
GGGATGGTTCGTGCTGCCGCTGGTGTTGCTGGCGGGCGTGCTGGGGGGGATGGGGTGGGCGGCGATCGCGGCCTGGCTGCGTACGCGGTTCAATGCGCATGAGATCCTGGTGACGCTGATGCTGAGCTATGTGGCGGTGCAGATCCTGGGCTGGCTGGTGCGCGGGCCGTTGCAGGACCCCGAGGGGTTCAATTTCCCGCAGTCCCGCCAGTTCGAGCCGGCGGCGACGTTGCCGTTGTTGTTCGAGGGCGGGCGGGTGACGATCGCGGCGCTGTTCGCGCTGGCCGCGGTGCCGGCGGGGGCGTTGCTGCTGGGACGGACGCTGATTGGCTATCGCATCCGGGTGGTGGGGCTGGCGCCGGGGGCGGCGCGGTATGCCGGGTTTTCCGAGACGTCGGCGGTGTGGTTCTGCCTGTTGCTGAGCGGCGGGCTGGCGGGGCTGGCCGGGGTGTCGGAGGTGGCGGGGCCGATCGGGCAGTTGTTGCCGACGATTTCGCCGGGGTATGGGTTTGCGGCGATTATCGTGGCGTTTCTCGGGCGGTTGCGGCCGGTGGGGATGCTGCTGGCGGCGCTGCTGATGGCGCTGCTGTATCTCGGCGGCGAGGCGTTGCAGATCACCCAGCAATTGCCGCTGGCGGCGACCGGGGTGATCCAGGGGATGCTGCTGCTGTTCCTGCTGGGGGCGGATGTGCTGGTGCTCTACCGCATCCGGATTGGGGGGCGGGCGCATGGGTGACGGGGTGATGCTGATCGCGCTGCTGGTGGCGACGCTGCGGGCGGGGGCGCCGCTGATCCTGGCCGGGATTGGCGAGTTGGTGGTGGAGCGGGCGGGGGTGCTGAACCTCGGCGTTGAGGGGATGATGCTGGTGGGCGCGGTGGTGGGGTTCGCGGCGACGATCGGCAGCGGCAGCCCGTGGATCGGGCTGCTGGCGGCGGCGGCGGGGGGGGCGGCGATGGCGGGGGTTTTCGCCGTGCTGACGCTGGGGCTCAGGGCGAACCAGGTGGCGAGCGGGTTGGCGCTGACGATTTTCGGGGTGGGGTTTTCGGCGCTGTTCGGGGCGCCGTATCAGAGCCATCCGATACCGGGGCTGGCGACGGTGATTTTCCCCGACCTGGCGAGCGCTTCGCCGCTGGTGCAGCAGGTTCTGCTGCTTGATCCGCTGGTGTGGCTGGCCTTGGCGGCGCCGTTCGTGGTGCAGCGGTTTCTGATGCGGAGCCGGGCCGGGCTGGTGCTGCGGGCGGTGGGGGAGAGCGCCGAGGTGGCGCATGCGTTCGGCTACAAGGTGATCCGCATCCGGCTGGCGGCGACGCTGTTTGGCGGGGCGATGGCGGGGTTGGGGGGCGCGTCGCTGAGCCTCGCCTATACGCCGATGTGGACGGAGAACATGGTGGCCGGGCGCGGGTGGATCGCGTTGGCGCTGGTGGTGTTCTCGACGTGGAAGCCGCATTTCGTCACGCTGGGGGCGCTGCTGTTCGGGTTTGTGACGATCGCGGGGTTCCAGGCCAATGCCTGGGGCATTCCGGTGGCGCCGAATCTGCTGGCGACTCTGCCTTATCTCGCCACCATCCTTGTGCTCGTGCTGATTTCGCGCGACAGGCTTCGCCTGAAGCTCAATGCGCCGGCCTCGCTCGGCAAACCGTTCCATCCCGCCTGAAAGGACATCCCGCCATGCTTTCTCGCCGTTCTCTCCTGCTTGCTCCCGCCGCGATGGGGCTCGCCGCCCGTGAGGCGACTGCCGCCGGGCCGCTCAAGGTGGCTTACGTTTATGTGTCGCCGGTGGGCGATGCGGGCTGGACCTTCCAGCATGAACTGGGGCGCCGGGCGCTGGATGCGGCGCTGGGCGGGGCGGTGAAGACGTCGTTCGTCGAGAACGTTGAGGAGGGGGCGGATGCCGAGCGGGTGATCCGCAAGCTGGCGACCGACGGGAATGACCTGATTTTCACCACCTCGTTCGGCTACATGAACCCGACGGTGAAAGTGGCGGGGCAGTTCCCTAAGATCAAGTTCGAGCACGCCACGGGCTACAAGCGGGCGGCGAATGTGGCGACCTATTCGGCGCGGTTCTATGAGGGGCGGTATGCGACCGGCGTGCTGGCGGGGCGGATGAGCAAGTCCGGCATTGCCGGGTATGTGGCGGCGTTCCCGATCCCCGAGGTGTTGCAGGGGATCAACGCGTTCACGCTGGGGATGCGCTCGGTGAACCCGAAGGCGGTGGTGAAGGTGGTGTGGACGTCCTCCTGGTTCGATCCGGGCAAGGAGCGGGCGGGGGCGGATACGCTGATCGCGGGGGGCGCGGATATCCTGACGCATCACACCGACAGCACCGCGGTGGCGCAGGCCGGGGAGGAGAAGGGGGTGTTCACGGTGGCCTACAACTCCGACCAGTCGAAATACGGCCCGAAGACCTGCCTGACCGCGGTGACGCATAACTGGAACGAATACTATATCGGCCGCGCCAAGGCGGCGATCGCCGGGACCTGGAAGTCCGGCGACGTGTGGGGCGGCGTGAAGGAGGGGATGACGAAGCTGGCGCCCTATGGCGCGGCGGTGCCGGATGCGGTGCGCAAGGAGGTTGACGCCAAGCTGGCCGCGATCGGGGCCGGGACGCTGAAGCCCTTCGCCGGGCCGATCACCGACCAGGATGGCAAGGTGAAGCTGGCGGCCGGCCAGGCGATGGCGGACAAGGATATCGGCGAGATGAAGTGGTTCGTTGAGGGCGTGCAGGGGAAGATCTGACGCGGCGAAGGAAGCAAGTGCTTCTTTTTGAAAAAAGAAGCAAAAACTTTC
>CAIYPH010000386.1 GCA_903928045.1 uncultured Rhodospirillales bacterium | reverse complement strand
GGGGATGGAGCGGATGAGGCCCTGGGTGTAGGGGTGGCGGGGATTGCCGAAGAGCTCCTCGACCGGGGCTTCCTCGACGACCTTGCCGGCATACATGACCGCGACGCGCTGGGCGTTTTCGGCGACGACGCCCATGGCGTGGGTGATGAGCATCACCGCCATGCCGAAGCGCTCCTTCATGTCGGCGAGGAGGTCGAGGATTTGTGCCTGGATGGTGACGTCGAGCGCGGTGGTGGGTTCGTCGGCGATGAGGAGTTGCGGTTTGCAGGCGAGTGCCATGGCGATCATGGCGCGCTGGCGCATGCCGCCGGAGAACTGGTGCGGGTAGTCGTGCACGCGCTTGGCGGGATTGGGGATCTGCACCAGCTTGAGCATTTCGACGGCGTGGTCGATCGCGGTTTTGCGGGAGAGGCCTTCATGGGTGCGCAGCGATTCCGCGATCTGCTCGCCGATCGTGTAGACCGGGTTGAGCGAGGTCATCGGCTCCTGGAAGACCATGGCGATTTCGCGGGCGCGGATTTTGTCCATCTCCGCGGGGGCGAGGGGGATGAGGTCGCGGCCCTTCCAGAGGATCTGGCCGCCGGCGAACTGGCCGGGCGGCATGTCGATGAGCTTGAGGACGGAGCGGGCGGTGACGGTTTTGCCGCAGCCGGATTCGCCGACCACGGCGAGGGTTTCGCCGGCGGCGATGGCGAGGGACACGCCATCGACGGCGCGGACCAGGCCGTCATCGGTGCGGAACCAGGTTTTGAGGTCGCGGATATCGAGCAGTGGTTCGGCCATGCGGCTTCTCCTACAGCACGCGGCGCGGGTCGAGCGCGTCGCGCAGCCCGTCACCGACGAAATTGATGGAGAGCACGGCGAGGAATATCAGCGAGCCCGGGAAGAGCGCCCAGTAGGCGGCGACGTCCAGGTAGTCCTTGGCGTCGAACAGCACGCGGCCCCAGGTGGGGATATCCGGCGGGAAGCCGAGGCCGAGGAAGGAGAGGGTGGATTCGGCGATGATGGCGTTGGCGACGTCAATGGTGCCGGCGACGATGACCGGGCCGAGCGCGTTGGGCAGGATGTGGCGGATGACGAGGCGCAGGCGGGAGGCGCCGAGGGCGCGGGCGGCCTCGACGAACTCCTTCTCGCGGATGGAAAGGAACTGGGCGCGCACCAGGCGGGCGACGGGCATCCAGCGCAGGCCGCCGATAACGGCGACGACGAGGATGAAGACGCCGCCTTCCGGGCCGAGCGCGGATTTCAGGGTCTCGCGGAAGAGGTAGATGATCAGCAGCAGCAAGGGGAGCTGGGGCAGCGAGAGGAAGAGGTCGGCCAGCCACATCAGGAAGGCATCCACCCGGCCGCGCGACATGCCGGCGGTGGCGCCGACGAGGATGCCGACCAGGGCGGCGACGATCATGGCGGCGAGGCCGACGGCGAGCGAAATACGGCCGCCATACATCAGGCGGGCGAGGATGTCCTGGCCGAGATCGTCGGTGCCGAAGGGGTGGTCGAGCGAGGGGGGCTTGAGCTGGGCGGCGAAATCGATGTCGTTGATCGCGAGGCGCCACAGCAGCGGCCCGACCAGCACGGAGAGCACCAGCAGCGTCAGCACCACCAGGCTCGCCAAAGCGAGGCGATGCTTGCGGAAGCGGCGCCAGGCATCGCGCGCCGGCGAATAGGCGGGCGCGGGCTTGGCGGTGTCGGCCATGTCAGCGGAAGGCGATGCGGGGGTCGAGCCAGCCATACAATATATCTGCCAGGAGGTTGAAGAACACGACGAGGCACGAGAAGACGAAGGTGACGCCCATGATCACCGGCGTGTCGTTGGCGAGCATCGCGGAGATCAGCAGCGAACCGATGCCGGGGACGCGGAAGATCTGCTCGGTGACGATGGCGCCGCCGAAGACGATGGGCATTTGCAGCGCCACCAGGGTGACGACCGGGATCAGCGCGTTGCGCACGACATGGAGCACCAGCACCTTGCGCTCGCCGATGCCCTTGGAGCGGGCGGTGGTCACGTAGTCGAGCTTGATCACCTCGAGCACGGAGGAGCGCACGTAGCGCACCAGCGAGGCGCCCTGGAACAGGCCGAGCACGGTGACCGGCATGATGGACTGGCGGACATAGGCCCAGACCCAGGCCCAGCCGGTGCCGCGGATTTCGGTGGTGAAGACGAAGGGCAGCCAGTCCAGATTCACCGAGAACACCAGGATCAGCAGCAGCCCGGTGAAGAAGGTGGGGAGCGAGAAGCCGATGAAGGCGAAGGTGTTGGCGATCTGGTCGAACAGCGAATAGGGCTTGGCCGCGGCGAGCACGCCGACGGGGATGGCGATCAGGATCGCAAGCACCTGCGAGGCGCCGATCACCGCGATGGTGGTGGGCAGGCGCTGCAGGATCAGCGTGTCGACGTTCACCCGGCTGACGAAGGAGAACCCCCAGTCGCCGTGCAGCATCGCCAGCAGCCAGCGGATGTAGCGCAGGTAGACCGGGTCATCGAGCCCGAACTGGGCGCGAAGCGCGAGGCGCACCTCGGCGGGCACGTTGGGGTTGGTCACCAGCTCGCCGAACGGATCGCCGGGCGCCAGGGCCAGCACGGTGAACAGCACGAGGCTGATCCCGAACAGGCTGGGGATGGCAATCAGCAGGCGGCGGAGGAGGAAGTCGATGGACAATGGGCTCTCCGACCAGTCAATGCGGCGCGACGGGTACGGCAACCGGCCGCACCCGCCCTTCAATCACGCGTCGCTCGCCGCCATCAGGCGGTCTTGAACCAGTCGTGGTAGTCCCAGAAGTTGCTGTCCCAGCCGCTGGGGTTGCATTGCAGCTGGTTGTTCACCGCGGAGACGCCGGCGCGGGCGATGACGCCGACCACCGCGCGGTCGCGCACCACGATGTTGTTCAACTCGATATACATCGCCGCGCGCTTGACGGGGTCGAGCTCTTTCTCGGCGGTGTCGTAGAGGTCGTCCCAGGCCTTGTTGCGGTAGCGGGTGATGTTGCGGCCCTGCCACTTATTGTCCTTCTGGCAGACCTCGCGCGACAGGTAGGACTGCATCCACACGCCGGGATCGGGGAAGGAGGGGCCGGTGGTGTACATCTGCAGGTCGGTGTAGAAATGCGGGTAGGTATCGGGGTTCGCCACGTCCGACGAGAAGAACACCGAGGCGGTGACCGACTTGATCTCGATCTCGATGCCGGCCTTCTGGCAGGCCTGCTTGATGATCGCCTGGGTCTTCTGGCGCGGCTGGTTGATCGAGGTCTGGAAGACGAATTTGAGCTTCTTGCCGCCCTTTTCGCGAATGCCGTCGGCGCCCTTCTTCCAGCCGGCCTTCTCCAACAGATCGATCGCCGCATCGACATTGAACGTGTCGGTGATCGCCTTCGAGCGGAAGGCGGGCGGGTTGAACAGGTAGTTGGCGGTGGCGATGCCGGTGCGGCCGTAGATGTATTTCTGCACCGAATCCCGGTCGATCAGCAGGGCCAGCGCGTCACGCACCGCCTTGTCGGACAAGGTGGGGTGGACGGTCTTGACGCTGGAGCGCTCGCCGTCGACCTCGGTCCAGGGGTCGGTGGTGTTGAACTGGACGTGCTCGATGGAGCCGGATTCGTTGATGTGGACGCGGCCCTTGCCGCCCTTCTCGAGGCGCATCAGCACCTCGTCCTCCACCTGCATGTTCCAGGCGAAATCATACTCGCCGGTCTGCAACACGGCGCGCGCGGCCGACACCGCGTCGCCGCCGCCCTTCAGCTCGAAGCTGTCGAAGAACGGCCGGTTGGGCATGTGGTAGTTCGGGTTGAGATCGCCGGTCAGCAGATCGCCCGGCTTGAACTCCTTGAAGATGTAGGGGCCGGTGCCGACCGGCTTGAGATTGGTCGGCGCCTCGCGGGACTTGGCGCCGGCGAAATCCTTGAACAAATGCTTGGGGACGATGAGCCCGTTCACCCCGATAAAGGCGTCGGCCCAGAAGGGCTTGGAGACGGGGAAGATGACCTTCACGGTGTACTGGTCGATTTTTTCGACCTGAACGTCCTTGTAGCTGCCGGAGGTGACGGCGGCGGTCGCCGGATCGCGGGCGTATTCCCAGTTGAACACCACGTCATCGGCGGTGAAGGGCATGCCGTCGTGGAACTTCACGCCCTGCTTGAGCTTCCAGGTGACCGACTTGCCGTCGGCGGCGAGCCCGCCATTGGCCTTCGTGGGGATTTCGGCGGCGAGAATGGGGATCAGGTTGCCCTCGGGGTCCCAGCTCGCCAGCGGCTCGTAGAACACGCGCGAGCCGTCCTGGTCCTTGGTGCCGGTGGCGAAGTGGGGGTTCAGCAGGGTCGGGCCCTGCCACCACAGCACCTTGAGCGGCCCGCCGCCGCCGCGCTTGGTCGGCTTGTAGACGACGTTGGCGGCCTGGGCGACGCCGGCATGCATCAGCAACTGCCCGGCCACCGGCGCGGTGAGGCCAACCGTCAGCAACCGCTCGATGAAGCTACGGCGGCTCAGCCGGCCATCCTTCACAGCGGCGATCAGGCCGCGAAGCTCGTTTTCTTTCATCAGAAGCCCCTGTTACTTTGTGTTGCTGACTTCCCGATTTATGGAAGTCAGCCATGCGTCAGGGGCATATTGTGGCGGTCCGCGACAGGGGCGTCAACGGCTTGTCACATCGCCAGCACGGAAATTGGGGGTCGAATTAAGCAAGCGCTTCTTTTTTGAAAAAAAGAAGCAAAAAACTTTCATCGACTTGGTGGTACCGCTTCCCACCATCCTGGGAGGCAAGCCAACGGAAACGAAGTACGAAAAAGTTTTTTTGGTTCTTTTTGTTCACAAAAAGAACCGCTTCCTGTCCCTTGCGAGGTGCCCTCACCGCCGGGCGTAAATGGCCGAATTGCCGCTGTGTTCGAGCACCTCGACCGACTCCACCCAGACCCGCCCGCCAGTCTGCTCGCGGATGAACACCTGCGTGTGGTCGAACACGTAGCGCGCGGTTGCCTCGCAGCCCACCGCGGGCAGCACCCGCAGGTCGATCAGCCCGATTTCGGCGAGGTGGCGGAATTCATCGAGCTTGGGGTCGTCGTCGGCCACCAGGGTGGTGTGGTCGAACATCTCGTGCAGCCAGGCGCGGATCGGCTTGAGGCCGCCGAAATCGAAGCACCAGTTGCGCTCGTCGAGCGCGTGGCTGGCGAAGACGAAGCGGAAGGACAGCGCGTAGCCGTGCAACAGGCTGCAATGCGAATGGGTCGCCCGCCACTGGCGGAAGCAGCAGGAAAGGCCTTCGTTGTGGCCATAGGTCTTGGTCGAGCGATAGACGGCCCGCGCAACGGCGGGGGCGTCGGGCAGCGGCTCGGACTCCAGAACAAAGTGATCCATCGATCCCTCTCCTCGCCTGCTCAGAGGCCACCGCGTTCCAGCGATTGGCATTCCCCGAGAAATTCGGCTTTCAGCGCCTTGTCGGTCAGCATATCGCCATAGAACGCGGTACTCACCATCCGGCTCTTATGCGAGGCGCGGACCCCGCGATGCGTTTTGCACATATGTACCGCGCTGATCCGCACGCCGAGCGCGGCGGGGGCGGTATTCTCCATCAGGTACTGGCCGATCTGACCGATCAGCTCCTCCTGCACCTGCGGCCGGCTGGCGAAGTGGTCGACGATCCGATCGTATTTCGACAAGCCGATGATCTTGCCGCCGGGGCCAGGCAGCACGCCGATATAGGCCTCGCCGTAGATCGGCATCATGTGGTGGGCGCAGGTGGAGCGTACCTGGATCGGCCCGGTGACGATGAGGCCGCCGACGGTGGGGGCGGCGTCGAAATCGGTCAGCCGCGGCGGCTGGGTGTAGCGGCCGGCGAACACCTCCTCCACATACATCTTGGCGACACGGCGCGGCGTCTCGCGCATATGCTGGTCCGTGCGGTGGGAGATCTGGAGGATGGTGAAGAGTTCCTCGAGTTTCCCCGCGGCGGCGTCGATCATGACCGCGCGTTCCGCGGCGGAGAGCGGCGTGGCCAGGCTCTCATTGCAGCGGCAGGGGCGTCCGAGACGGTGGATGCTTGTGCTCATGGCGTCGTCCTGAGAATAGGCCGTCAGGGAACAGGAGGTTTTGTTCAGGAAGTGTTAATTTTCGGTGCGTAATCCGCGATTTCTCGTTCCAGGGGCTATCCCGGAAATTGAGACAAATCGGTAGATAATCGTTAACCTGGAAATAACATTGCGTCGCAGATTGTCCCGTCACCATATTTGGAGACGCTTCATGAACGTGTTCCTCACGCGACGGACCTTCGCCATGGCGCTCGGTGCGGCTGGTATCGGTGCAATGGCCCGCCCCGCGGCCGCTGGCGCGCTTCCGGCCCCGTCCGGCAAGGTGATTCTCACCATCACCGGCAATATCAACGCGAAGAACGCCGACGGTTCGGCGGCCTTTGATAGCGAAATGCTCGAGGCGATCAGCCATGACGCGTTCAGCACGACGACCCCCTGGCACAAGGGCGAGGTCAAGTTCGAAGGTGTCGCGCTCGACAAGCTGATGAAGGCCGTCGGCGCCAGCGGCGACCACATCACCGCCTTCGCCCTCAATGACTACAGCACGGACATCCCGATCGAGGATTTCGCCCGCTACAACGTCATCCTCGCCCTCAAGCGCGATGGCGAATACATGCCGGTGAAGGACAAGGGGCCGCTGTTCATCGTCTATCCCTATGACAGCGCGTCCGAGCTGAAGGCCCAGAAATACTACAGCCGGTCCGCGTGGCAGGTCAGCCGCATCGTCGTGAAGTAATACAGCGGCAGCGGCGAAGCGGACAATGAGCAAACGGGCCGGCAAGGGTATGGAACCGCGTGAGGACCGGGCGGGGCGGTGGATCGCCACCGGTGCGGTGAAATTCGCGCTGCTGGCCCTGCTACTCGCGCTCTCGGCCGCCGCCGCGGTCACGTCCTTTGATATCGTCCGGCGGCAGACGGCGCTCGACCGGGTGTCGCGCTACAACGTGGCCTGGCTGGCCGGCCAGGCGACCACCGAGCTGGCCCGCCTGCAGGAGCGCCTGTGCGCCTTTGCCGTGCCGGGCAGCGGGGTCGACCAGGAGGATGTGCAGCTCCGCCTGGATATCATGAAGAACCGGCTTGCCTTGTTGCAGTCGGGCGAGGCCGGCCAATTGTTCGGCAGCAACCCCGAACTTTCCGCCATTGTCTCGGCGCTCGCCTCCGCGCTCGAGCGGGCGGAACCGATCGTTGAGCGGCTGGACCGGCGCGGCTCGGTAATGGCGGTGCTGCAGTTGCTGGAGCCGCTGGCGCCGCGCCTCTCCCTGCTCGCCGCGGCGGCCAACCAGCGGAGCGGCAACCAGGTCGCCGACGATCAACGCGAACTCGGCCGCCTGCACTGGATGTTCGCCGGCCTGCTGGCCTGTGTGATGCTCACCGCGGTGGCGCTGCTGCTGATCATGATGCGGCTGCAAACCGTCTACAGCGCCCGCATGCGAGTGGCCAAGGAGGCCGCCGAGGCCGCCAATCGGGCGAAATCGCAGTTCCTCGCCAATATGAGCCACGAAATCCGCACCCCGCTCAACGGGATGCTCGGCATGGTCGATCTCGTGATGCGCGGCACGCTGAGCGCCGAGCAGCGGCGCTTCGCCGGGATCGCGCTGCGCTCCGGTTCGGCGCTGCTTGACCTGATCTCCGGGATTCTCGATTTCTCGAAGATCGAAGCGGGACGGGTGGAACTCGAAAAGGCCTCGGTCGACGTGCGCGCGATCGTCGAGGATACGCTGACGATGTTCGCCGATCAGGCGGCGGCGAAGAACATCGCGATGCGCACCGACATCGACCCCGATCTCAGCGAACGCTTCATCGGCGATGGCGGGCGTCTGCGCCAGGTGCTGACCAACCTGCTGAGCAACGCCATCAAATTCACCCCCGATGGCTCGGTCGGCATCGCGGTGCGCCGTATGTCCACCGGCCCCGACGGCGTCCGGCTGCGCTTCGAGATCAACGACACCGGCATCGGCATTTCGCGCGAGCGGCAGGCGGCGATTTTCGACATGTTCTCCCAGGCCGACGGCTCGACCACCCGCCGCTTCGGTGGCACCGGGCTCGGTCTGTCGATCGCGCGTGAACTGGTCACCCTCATGAATGGCCAGATCGGCGTGTCGAGCGAGCATGGCGTCGGCTCGGTATTCTGGTTCTCGATCGTCCTGCCGGTTGACGAGGCGGCGATGGACAGCGTGGATGTCGACTACGCCGTTACCGATGGCATGGCCGTGCTGGTGGTCACCGAGGACGCCGGGTTGCGGCAGACGCTGACCGACCAGCTCTCGTCCTGGGGCATTTGGCCGGTCTCGGCCGATACCGCGATGCAGGGGCTCGACATGGCGCGGCGCGCCCGCGAGCAGGGCCGGGCGTTCAACGCGGTGTTCATCGCGGCGACCCTGCGCGACATGGCCGGCTGCGCCCTTGCGACCCGGCTGTGCCGGCAATCGGAGTCCGCGGTCACCGGGGTGATCGTGATGGGCGATATTCGCCCCGAAGACGCCTCCGGCGTCGATGACCGCATCCTCAGACTTGCGCTTCCTTTGCGCCGGCGTCCGGTCTATGCTCATCTCTGTGCTATCCGCGCGCAGATGGGCCAGGCGGTGGCCGTGGCGGCGGTGGAAGAGGGGGAGCCCGTGGAGCCAGAGGCCCGGCGCGCCGAAGTCCGAGCTTTGCTTGTTGAGGACAACTCGATCAACAGCGAAGTTGCGCGGGAATATCTGAGCCGCGCCGGATGCGTCGTCGATGTGGCGATGAACGGGAAAGAGGCGGTGGAGCGGTTCGAGCCCGGCAAGTACGACATCGTCTTCATGGATTGCCAGATGCCGGTGATGGACGGGTTCGAAGCGACACGGGCGATCCGTGCGATGGAGCCCTCCGGCCAGGGGCGCACCCCGGTGATCGCGTTGACCGCCAATGCGCTGGCCGAGGAGCGGGAGCGGTGTACCGACTGCGGGATGGATGACTTCCTGATGAAGCCGACCAGCCAGCCCCGCCTGACCGCCGCCTTGCGGCAATGGGTGCCGAAGTTCGCGCCCGCGCGGGATTTCCTGCCGGCCTGAAGCGGCGGCTAGGCCCGGCCGGCCAGAGCGACGGTGAGCGCGTCGGCGGCCTGGTCTGAGGCGGAACTGACGGCGTGCACGAGATCGGCGAGGCGGACCATGTCGGCGTCGCGGACCTCCTTTTCGAGCTGGAGCGCGGCGTCGCGCAGCGTGTAGGCGCAGATGTAGGCGGCGGCGGTTTTCAGGCTGTGCGCCTCGAGCGCGAGGGCCTCGCGGTCGTTGTCGAACAGGGCGGCGAGCAGGGCTTCGCCGCGCTGCTGGCGCTCGCGATGGAAAATATCGGCGAGCCGGCGAACCAGCGCGGCGCCGGCATCCTCCCACATTTCGGCCATGCATTCCCGGTCAATGGCGGCGGGGATCGGGGCGTCGTGCATCGTCGTCAACTCCCTGCTGGGGCGGGTCCGAAGTTATACCACCTCATCGCGGCCGCGCATCCGCCGGCCGATGGCGAGTTCGGTGACGATCCCGTGCAGGGTGCGCAATTCCTGCTCGGTCACCTCGCCGCGCTGGAAGAGGTGGCGGATGTTGCGCACCATGCCCGGGCGTTTCGGCAGGTTGCGCAGGAAGCCGCATGCGTCAAGCTCGGCGGTGAGGTGGGTGAGGAAGTTGTCGAGCTCGCCTTTGGTGGCGACCTTCGTCTCATTGGTCATCAGCCAGCGCGGGCTGGTCTGGTCCTCGGCCGTCCACCACTCATAGGCCATCACCATCACGGCCTGGGCGAGGTTGAGGGACATGAAGGCGGGGTTCAGCGGGTAGCGGATCAGGGCGTCGGCGCAGGCGATGTCGTCATTGTCGAGCCCGGCGCGCTCAGGGCCGAACAGCAGGCCGGCGCGCAGGTCCCGCCCCGTGATTTCCCGCAATTCGGCCGCGGCCCCGCGGGCGGTTAGCACGGGTTTGACGATGTGGCGCGGGCGCGGGCAGGTGGCGAAGACGCGATGGAGGTCGGCGACCGCGGAGGGGACGTCGGGATAGACCACGGCGGCATCGAGCAGCCGATCGGCGCCGGACGCGTTCCGCCAGGCCTTGTCCTGCGGCCAGCCGTCGCGCGGCGCGACCAGCCGGAGGTCGAACAGCCCGCCATTGGCCATCGCGCGGGCGACCGCGCCGATGTTGTCGGCGAGTTGCGGGCGCACCAGGATGACCACCGGTGCATTGCCGATCGGGCCGATATCCGCCCCGCCGTCGCGACCGGTCAAGCACGCCTCCAGGTGGTCCCGCCCGGGCCGTCCTCGAGCAGGATTCCGCGGTCGGTGAGCGCCTTGCGGATGGCGTCGGCGCGGGCAAAGTCGCGGGATTTGCGGGCGGCGAGGCGTTCGGCGATGGCGGCTTCGATGTCGGCGTCCCCCGCGCCGCGGAACCAGGCCGCGGGGTCGGTCTGGAGAATGCCGAGCAGGTCCCCGGCGGCGACCATGTTGGCGGCGGCGCTGGCGTCACCGGCCATGGCGGCGTCGGCGAGGCCGTGCAGGAGGGAAATCACCAACGGGGTGTTGAGGTCGTCGCACAGCGCGTCCATCACCGCGTCCGGCACCACGCCCGGCCGGGTCGGCGGCGTGCGTTCGAGGGCGCGGTAGAAGCGGTCGAGCTCCTTGCGGGCGTCGGCGAGGGCGGCGTCGTTGAAATCGAGCAGGCCGCGGTAATGCGTCTTCAGCAGCAGCAGGCGGGCGGCCTCGGCGGGGACCTTGGCCAGCACGTCGCGGATGGTGACGAAATTGCCGAGGCTTTTCGACATCTTCTCGCCGTTGATCACCAGCATGCCGTTATGCACCCACATCCGCGCGAAGCGGCTGCCGGGGAAGGCGCACATGGATTGGGCGATTTCGTTCTCGTGGTGGGGGAAAATGAGGTCGGTCCCCCCTCCGTGGATGTCGAAGCTTTCGCCGAGATGGCGCCAGGACATGGCGGAGC
>CAIYPH010000385.1 GCA_903928045.1 uncultured Rhodospirillales bacterium | reverse complement strand
CTACGTGCTCAACACTTTCCTGCCGCTACGCCTCGGCGAGATCGCTCGCGTGCTGCACTACGCCGCCCGTACCCGGGCCGACCCCGCCTATGTGCTGGCGAGCATCGTGGTGGAGCGCGCGTTCGACGTAGTGGCGGTGGCGGTGATTCTCGCCGGGCTCTCCGCCGCCGGCGTGCTGAGCGGCGGCGCCGCGCTCATTTGGGCGCTCGCGATGGCCGCCGTCGCACTCGGCGTGCTCGCCGCCGCCGTGCTGCTGGATGCCTCGCCCCGGCTGCGCCGCCTCGTCTGGTTCGTCGCCCTGCCGTTCAACGCCCGCATTCGCGTGGTGGTGCTGGATACCGCCTGGTCGATCCGCGAAGTGCTGCTGGAAAGCGGGGCCAACTGGGCACGCATCCTCGGCCAGAGCATTGCGATGTGGGGGCTCTACCTCATGTCCTACCGGCTGCTCTCCCTCGCCAGCGGCATCGGGTTTGAGCGGTTGTTCGACATCATCCACGGCACCCCGCTGGCGCCCGCGCTGCTCACCACGTTGCGCGCTGGCACCGGCGAGGCCATTCCGCTGCTGCTCTACAGCTTCGTGCCCTTCGCGCTGATCCTCGGCTACGCGCTGGCAGCCCGGCGCACCGGGCTCAGCCTGCGCGGCGATATCTCGCTGCTGTCGAGCCCGCTGCTCTACGCCCACCGCTCCGCCCGCGCCCGCAGCCGTTTCCTGGAGACCGAGCAGTATGACGGGTTCCTGGTGCGCCGCTTCAGCGGCACCGGCGATCTGGTCGCGGACTTCGAGATGCACGCCATCGATGACGCGGTGGTGCAGCGCATGTTCCGCGGCGGGTCGGACGCGTTGACGGCGATGGTGCGTGTCGGCGGCGCACTGCAAATCCGCAAATACGCGCGCGGCGCCGCGGCCGATAAGCTGGAGGCGCAGCATGATTGGCTCGCACGCCACGCCGCCGATCTGCCGGTGGTGCGCCTCGCCACCCGCTCCCGAGCCGGGCGACGCTTCCTCTACGACATGGAATTCTCGCCGACCTCGCGTGACCTTTTCGATGTCATCCACACCTACGATACCGCGCGCGGCTGGGGCATTTTGCAGGACGTGCTGGCCCATATCGCCGCCCAGCACGCCGCCAGCGCCGGGCCGGACGCCGATGACGCCATTGTCGCGCGCTATGCGGCGGAAAAAATCGCCGCCAATCTCACGGCGATCCGCGCTGCTTATCCGCCCTTTTTCGAGCACTCCGACGTCTCGGTGAACGGCGCCGATTTCGATCTCACCCTGCTCGACCGCTTCGCCGCGCCAGGCTTCCTGCCGCCACGACTCGCGCTGCGCGGCACCGCTGATATTCATGGCGATCTCACCATCGAGAACATCTTGGCCGATCCCGCGCGGCCCGGTGGGTGGTTCCTGATCGACCCCAATATCGGCAACGTGTTTGAATCGCCGCTGCTCGACTACGCCAAGCTGATGCAATCCCTGCATCTCGGCTACGAATCGCTCAACCGCGACGCCACCTGCGCCTTCGCCGCCGGCGAACTCACCGTGCCGATCCTGCGCACTGCGCAGTATGACCTGCTGTATCGGCAGATGGTGGACTGGCTGACGGCGCGCTTCGGCGCGGAGGGGGTGCGGGAGATTCGCCTGCACGAGATCATCCACTACTTCCGCCTCACCCCCTACAAGTTCCGCAAAAGCACTGCGACCGGGCTGGCCTTCCTCGGCTGCCTCTGCGTGCTGGTGCGGGAGTACGTGGCGGACTACGAAGCCTAGCTCGAAGGCGCCGTCACCCGCGCGGCGCCAAGAATGCTGCCATCGGGCGCCTGGACCAGCACGGCATGTGCCTCCCCCTCGGGCACTACGAGCCGCAATTCCGCCGCTTCACCCTGCCAGGCCCCCGCTGCGACGAGGCTGCGCACGATATTGGCCTCCACCAGCGTGGCCCCGGCATTCTCGCCGCGAGGCACCTGCGTGCGGTGCTCGCGGTCATAGCCGACCAGCAGAACCCGCCCGCTCCCCTTCCCTGCCCCCACCGTCACAGAAATGCCCGCCGCCGTGCGACGCGCCGTCACCGGCACTGCAACTGCCGACGCTGCCGCTCTTGCAATCGCCCTGCGCAGTGCCGGCGCGTCCGATCCCACCACATCCTGCGTGCCGTCCACCACCGCCTGCGGGGTGTAGATGCTGCCAACTCCAGAAATCCCACTGTACTGCCGCTGCCGCGCGGTCGCCGCCTCAAGGGAGAACGGGTCCGGCCAGCCCAACCGGTTCCAGTAGGTAACGTGGAAGGCCAGCGGCAGCACGTCGGCCCGGCTGCGCGCCAGGTCGGCGAGTATGCGATCCGCCGGCGGGCAGGAGGAACAGCCCTGCGAGGTGAACAGTTCTACCACCACCGGGCGCGCCGGCTCGGCGGCAACGAACGTCGGGAGAGCCGCCAGCATCAGGGCCACCAAGGTCGATCGCATCGAAACCTCCAAATCGGATATAGGAACGACGGCTGAGAACGACGGGCGTTACACGTTGATCCTAGCCAGACCCCGGCACCGGCGATAGCATCCCCACCATCGCTCATAGGGGAGGCTCGGATGCGGCTACTGAAGGCAGCACTGGTTGGAGTAGGGCTCATCGCGGCGGCCGGCCCGGCACTCGCGGCCGGCACGCTGCGCATCGGCACCCAGGAGGAGCCGGACCGGCTCGACCCCGCCCTCGGCGGCACGTTCGGCGGCCGCTTCGTCTTCACCGCGCTCTGCGACAAGCTGTGGGACCTCCAGCCCAACCTCTCCTTCGCCCCGCAACTCGCCACCAAGTGGGAATGGGCCGCCGACGGCAAGGCCCTCACCATCACCCTCCGCGACGACGTCACCTTCCACGACGGCGAGAAAATGACCGCCGAGGCCGTCGCCTGGAACCTCGAACGCTATCGCAGCGCGCCCGACAGCGTACGCAAGGGCGAGATGAAGGCCGTCAGCGCCGTCGAAGTGGTGGACGCCCACACCGTGCGCCTGCGCCTGTCGCAGCCCAACGCGCCGCTGTTCGCCGCACTGTCCGATCGCGCCGGCATGATGGTCTCGCCCAAGGCCGCCGAGAAAGCCGGCAAGGATTTCTTCACCGCCCCCGTCTGCTCCGGCCCATACAAGTTCACCGAGCGCGTCGCGCAGGACCACATCACGCTGGACCGCTTCGCCGGCTACCGCGACCAGGCCGCGCTGCATTTTGACCGGGTGGTCATCCGCCCCACCCCCAACTCCGCCGTCCGCCTCGTCAACCTCCAGGCCGGCCAGCTCGACATCCTGCAGGACCTCGCCCCCACCGATGCCGGCAAGGTGCGCGCGGACGCCAAACTCAAGCTCACCACCATCACCGGGCTCGGCTATTCCGGTATGAACCTGAACCTCGGCAACAGCGCCAAAGCGGATAACCCCTTCGGGCGAGATCCCCGCGTGCGCGCCGCCCTCGACGCGGCGATCGATCGCAACGTCATCAACCAGGTCGTGATGGACGGCCTGTTCGTGCCCAACAACCAGACCGAGTCGCCCAACAGCCCCTATTTCAACAAGGCCTTCCCGGTGCCCGGCCGCGACGTCGCCCGCGCCAAGGCCCTCCTGCAACAGGCCGGCGTCACCAACCCCGTGCTGGAACTGCGTGTCGACACCACGCCGCGCGATCAACAAGTCGCCGAAGTCATCCAGTCCATGGCCGCGGAAGCCGGCATCACCGTGAAACTCCTCGCCGGCGAGTCCAACGCCAACATCACCGCCATGACCGCTGGCGACTTCATGGCCCATATCAACAACTGGTCCGGCCGCGCCGACCCCGACCTCAACATCGCCATCTACCTCGCCGGCGACAGCTTCCAGAACTGGGGCAAATACGCCTCCGCCCCCTTCAACTCCGCCCTCGAACGCGCCCGCGCCGAAACCGACCCGGCCAAGCGCGCCATCCTCTACAACGACGTCGTCGCTACCCTCCAACAAGACCGGCCCATGCTCTTCCTCTACAACGTCACCTGGCTCTTCGCCCACGACAGCAAACTCAAAGGCTTCACCCCCACCCCCGACGGCCTGATCCGCGTGCAGGGCATGCGGTTGGACTGAGGGCGGAAGAAAGCAGGGACAGGGGTTCGGCCCGTCGCGCGAAGGCGCGCAGCCGACAGCGCGAAGGCGCGCTACGGACCTGGCGGGGGTCAAGGGGACAGCGCCCCCTTGCCTTCCTTCTCGCGCCTCAATCGAGCCGCCCTGGTCACTCGATCGCGCTGGCGGAGCGGGCGAGGTCGCGGAGGACGAATTTCTGGATTTTGCCAGTCGAGGTTTTCGGCAGTTCGCGGAAGATGAAGGTTTTCGGCACTTTAAAGCGGGCCATGTGTTCGCGGCAGAAGGCGGTGAGGTCGTCAGGGGTAACTTTCGCGCCGGGGCGGAGTTCGATGAAGGCGCAGGGAGTTTCGCCCCATTTTTCGTCGGGCTGGGCGACCACGGCGGCGTTCATCACGGCGGGGTGGCGGAACAGCACGTCCTCGACTTCGATCGAGGAGATGTTTTCGCCACCGGAAATGATGATGTCTTTCGAGCGATCCTTGATCTTGATGTAGCCATCCGGATGAGTAACCGCGAGGTCCCCGGTGTGGAACCAGCCGCCGGCGAAGGCCTTGTCGGTGGCGGTGGGGTTCTTGAGGTAGCCTTTCATCGTGATGTTCCCGCGGAACATGATCTCGCCCATGGTTTCGCCGTCCCACGGCACTTCCTGCATGGTTTCCGGATCCCGCACGGTGACAGCCTCCTGCAGCGGCGTGCGCACGCCCTGGCGGCCATTCCGCTCGGCGCGGCGGTCGATCGGCAGGTGCTCCCAGGCGTCCTGCTTGGCGCAGACCGTGGCGGGGCCATAGACCTCGGTGAGGCCGTAGACATGGGTGAGGTTGATGCCAATGCGCTCGGCGCCCTCGATGATGGCGGCCGGCGGCGCGGCGCCCGCGACCTGGCCCTGGATGGTGCCGGTGATGCCGGCGCGGAGATCCTCGGGGGCATTGACCAGCATGGCGTAGACGATGGGTGCGCCGCACATGTGCGTCACGCCGTTGGCGCGGATGGCATCGAAGCAGGCCTTGGCCTCGACTCGGCGCAGGCAGACGTTGATGCCGGCGCGCTCGGCGATGGTCCAGGGGTAGCACCAGCCGTCGCAGTGGAACATCGGCAGGGTCCAGAGATAGACCGGGAAATGCGGCATGCCCCAGTTCAGGATGTTGCTGATGGCGTTCAGCGTGGCGCCACGGTGGTGGTAGACGACGCCTTTGGGGTCGCCGGTGGTGCCTGAGGTGTAGAGCAGCGAAATCGCGTCCCACTCATCGGCCGGCGGCTGCCAGGCGTAGCTGGGGTCGCCCTCCTCGAGGAAAGCCTCGTAGCGGATGCTCCCGATATCCTCACCGCCGTCATATTCGGGGTCATCAATGTCAATCACCAGGATGGGCTGTTCCACCAGCGCGAGAGCCGCCTTCATTGCGGCGGAGAATTCGCGGTCGGTGATCAGAACCTTGGCCTCGCCATGACGCAGCATGAAGGCAATGGTCTCGGCGTCGAGCCTTGTGTTGAGGGAGTTGAGCACCGCGCCGCACATCGGCACACCGAAATGCGCCTCGTACATGGCGGGGGTGTTGGGGCACATGATGGCCACCGTGTCGTTCTTGCCTATGCCGCGGCGGGCGAGCGCGGAGGCGAGGCGGCGGGTGCGGGCGTAGGTTTCGGCCCAGGTGAAGCGCTGGGCGCCGTTCACCACAGAGGTTCGGTTAGGATAGACCGCGGCGGCGCGCTCGATGAAGGTGAGCGGCGTGAGGGGCGCGTGGTTGGCCGCGTTGCGGTCGAGGTTATGGAGGTAGGCGGCGGTCATGGCGGGCTCCCAGGGCAGCGGTTCCTGGGAGTGCTTCTAGACCAATTCCCCGGCGTGTCGTAGCCGGTGCGCCTCAGCGGCGTCGGCGGCGTATCCAACCGATCCCGGCCAGCCCCGGCAGCAACAGCGCCCCCGTCACCGGTTCCGGCACCGCGCTCGGCGCGATCGTATTGGTCACCAGCGCCTGCGCCCCGCTGAGCGAGCTCAAGGACGATGCCACCAGCGAATGCGCGGCCGCATAGGCCTCATACGTCGCCACCAGCGCCGTCACCGTACTATTGGCGCTGAAGGTGAATCCTGTGTTCTCGATCTGCCAAATCGCCAGCTGAATGGCCGAAGAAACATCTGAATTCCCCGCGTTGGCACCGGCCAGCAGCGAGTTGCCATAGGCCGCCAGCGTGGCCACCTGGCCGCTGATGGCCGGCGTCAGACTCACGCCGTTGCCGTTGGTGGTCACCGTGCTGCCCAGCACATAGCTGTAGGTGTTCGCCCCGAGATAGATGTCGTGATAAAGGTCGGTGCACCAGGCGTAGACCGTAAAGGTCGATCCGGCGTTGGACCCGGTATATGCGGTCTGCAACACGATCTGCCCCGCGATGACCCCGGTGTGCGTCGAACCGCCATAGGTGATGTTGATATTCTGCGACGACAGCGGCACCGCGACGTTTGAGATCGTCACCTGCTGCGCCGCCGCGGGCGTCGCGGCGGCAGCGCCAAGGGCGATCAGGCCAAGGCCGATCCAGGCTTTCCAGCGGGGCAAAGGTGAGAGCAACACGATACCTGATCCATTCCGGTAACATCAGCGACGGTCCGGAGAATGCGTCGGGCAATGTTAAGATCGCGTTGGGGTCGTCCAAATATTCACATATCGTCGCACAAAGCGCGTAGCCCCCCCACCTCCGTCGCCGGAGGCCGGGGGCTCAGCGGACGGTCAGAACGTCAGCACGAAGTCACTGGCCAGGGTCAGCGCATCCTTCTGCCCCGAGAACGCCTTCACCCCCGACATCGAGCGGTCATAGCGAACTTCCGGGCGGATCAGCAGGCCGGTGAAAGGTACCGGCAGGGCGGGCTCATAGGTCGTGCCCAGGGTTGGCAGCACTTCTATTTCCGAGCGGTGCGAGGTCTGCGGAACAGCGCCGGGAAGCTTGCTGACAGGAACCAGGCCGCATCGTCTCGGCCTGGGTCGGCACCGCGTTCCCCAGGACGATGCCGCCGCCGCCAGCAAGCAATGGCGCCCGGTCGGCGATCAAGTCCGCATCCGCGTTCCCAGGCTGGCGGCCTTCATGGACGAGGCCGAGACCGACGTGTTGGCCCACATGCAGTTCCCCGCCCCGCATCGCGCCAAGATCCGCTCGACAAGCCCACTCGAACGACTCAACGGCGAGATCATGCGACGCAGCGACGTCGTCGGTATCTTTCCAAACGAAGCGGCCGGCACCGGCTGATCGGAGCGCTGCTGCTGGAGCAGAATGACGAATGGACTGTCCAGAGAACCCGCTGCATAACCATGGAAGCCATCGCACCGATGCCCCCCTCCACCCTGAGGCCGTCCGCCGCATCGGTGTCACCGAGTCCGCCCCGCACATGGCCGCCACCAAGGGACGAAGCGAGCGCGAGCAGGACGGCCAATGGGGCGTCATGAAGACCCGCCGCCGAATCGTGGAGACTGCCGGTCCGGTGCGCCCGCCCGACGCGGGTGGTGTCGCCGGCTGCGTAGGCAAAGTCAGGGGCCCGTTCACTCCGAGGTCCATACACGCCCGCCCGGCATTGACCGGGGGGTGGGGCGACGCGATGATCGGCGCCGTCGACCCGATAGGAGCGCACGCATGCGGCAAGGATCACCATGACCAGGATCCGGCGCGTCGCCACCGACGTAGGCGGCACCTTCACCGATCTCGTGCTGTCAGATATCGACACCGCGACCGGGCGGCAGGAGATCCGGGTGGTGAAGTCCGACACCACGCCGCCGGACTACGAGCGTGGCATCCTCGACGTGCTGAGCAAGGGGGGCGTGGACCCAGCGGGGCTGGCTTCCTTCGCCCATGGCACCACCGTGGTGATCAACGCCCTCACCGAGCGCCAGGGCGTGGTGACCGGGCTGATCACCACCGCGGGTTTCGCCGATGTGCTGGAGATCGGGCGCGGCAACCGGCCATGCTTTTTCAACCTGCATTACGAGAAGCCGCACAGCTTCGTGCCGGCGGAGCTGCGCCGCGAGGTGGCCGGGCGGATGAACTGGCTCGGCGAAGAACTGGCGCCGCTCAATCTCGCGCCCATTCCGGGCATCCTCGCCGATTTCCGCCGCGCCGGGGTGCGCGCCGTGGCGATCTGCCTGCTGCACGCCTACGCCAACCCCGCGCATGAGCGCGCGGTGGCGGATGCCGTGCGGGCGGCCTGGCCCGAAGTGTCGGTGGTGGCGTCGCACCAGATCACCCGGGAGTGGCGCGAATACGAGCGGACCAGCACGACGGTGCTGTCGGCCTTCGTGCAGCCGATCGCCGAGCGCTATCTGGAGCGGCTGGAGGCGAGCCTGGCCGGGCGGGGCTATCGCGGGCCGCTCTATATCATTCAGTCCAACTGCGGCGTCGAGCTCCTGGCCTCGGCCAAGGCGATTCCGATCACGATGGTCGAGTCCGGGCCGGCGTCGGGCATGTGGGGAGCGGCGCAGCTGGGCCGGGCGATCGGTGAGCCGAATGTGCTCGCGCTCGACATCGGCGGCACCACCGCGAAGTGCTCGCTGATCGAGAACGGCAATGTCCGCATCAAGACCGACTATTGGATCGAGCGCGACCGGCAGCGGGCCGGCTATCCGATCATGGCGCCGGTGGTTGACCTGGTGGAAATCGGCAGCGGC
Organism: uncultured Rhodospirillales bacterium; assembly: GCA_903928045.1. The sequence goes on along the minus strand of CAIYPH010000385.1, from coordinate 8,547 downwards.
GGCGGCTCGATCGCGGCGGTGGACGACTTCGGCAAGCTGCATGTCGGGCCGCGCTCGGCGGGCGCGGTGCCCGGGCCGGCCGCCTATGGTCGCGGCGGGCGGGACGCCACCACGACGGACGCCAACCTCGCGCTCGGCCGGATCAACCGCGACTATTTCTGCGGCGGCGAGGTGGTGGCTGACATGGCGGCGGTGGACTCAGCCCTTGCGCGTCTGGGCGGGCGGATCGGCATCGCGCCGATCGAGGTCGCCCGCGGCATTCTCCGCATCGCCAACAACAACATGATCAACGCCCTGAAGCTGGTCTCGCTGAACCGTGGGCATGATCCGCGGGAGTTCGCGCTGGTGGCCTTCGGCGGCGGCGGCGGCTTGCATGCGGCGGCGCTGGCGGCCGAACTCGGCTGCCGCAAGGTGGTAATCCCCCGCGGCGCCGCTGTGTTCTCCGCCTGGGGCATGATGATGTCCGACCTGCGGCGGGACTATTTCGTCACCCGGGTAATCGATGCCGAGGGCGAGGCGGCTTCCCCGCTCGCCGCGCTGGTCGCCGAGGTGACGGCCGCGGCGATCGGCACGTTCGGCGCCGAGGGCATCGAGGTCGCGCGGCTCGCGTTCCGCCGGCTGGTGCGCTGCCGCTACCAGAACCAGGAACATGCGGTGGAGATCCCGCTGGAAGACGGGGCCATCGATACGGCTGCACTGGCCGCACTGGTGCGCGACTTTCATGCCGCGCATGAGCGCGAATACAGCTACCGGTTGGCGGCGCCGGTTGAGATCGTCGGGCTACACCTCGTCGCCACGGCGGCGATCGAGAAGCTCGCCTTCGTCGACCAGCCGGTCACCGGCGCAGCGTTGGAGGCGGCGCGCAAGGGCACGCGGGCGGTCGATTTCGCCGAGCTGGGGGTGCACCCAAGCGCCATCTACGACGCGCTGCGCCTGGAGCCCGGCATGGAAATCGATGGACCGGCCATCATCGAGGACCCCGGCACCACCATCGTGCTCCATCCCGGCAACAGGGCGACGATCGACCGGTTCGGCAATGTGCAGATCGATCTCGGCGCGGGAGCGGCTTCATGACCCCCGATCACTTCACGCACGATCCCTTCACCATCGACGTCATCCAGCAGGCGCTGACGGCGATCGCCGAGGAGATGTTCGTCATCCTCAAGCGGGCGTCGATGAGCCCGATCATCTACGAGGTGCTCGACGTCGGCACCGGCATCACCGACCCCGACGGCGAGATGGTGAGCTCTGGCGCCGGCATCCCCGGCTTCATCGGCGTGCTCGACAAGTCGGTCAAGCATCTGCTGACGCGCATCGACAAGACGTCACTGCGGCCGGGCGACGTCTACATCACCAATGATCCCTACTACGGCGGCGTCACCCATCTGAACGACGCCGTGCTCGCCATGCCCGTTTTCGCCGGCGGCGAACTGATCGCCTGGGCCGCCAATATCGGCCACTGGAGCGATATCGGCGGCTCGACCCCGGGCTCCATGCCGGTCGACGCGCGCGATATCTTCGCCGAGGGGCTGCGGCTGCCGGCGATCAAGCTGATCGATGCCGGGCAGCCGAACGAGGCGGTAATCCAGATCATGACGGTGAACAGCCGTCTGCCGGATTTCCTGCTTGGGGACATGTGGGCGGCGGTGGCGGCGCTGCGCAAAGGCGCCGAGCGCATCGCGGGGCTCGCGACGCGCTATGGCAACCCGGCCTTTCGTGCTGCGATCATCGACTACTTCACCTACGCCGAGCGCCAGTCCCGCCAGGGTCTGGCAGCGCTGCCGAAGGGGCGCTTCGAGTTCCATGAGCCGATGGACGACGACAGCATCTGGCACGGCGCGATTATCATCGACGACGATCGCTTCACGGTCGATCTGCGCGCGGCGCCGGCCCAGCGCGACCTGCCGTTCAACACCAGCCGCGAGGGCGCGCTTGTCGCCACCCAGCTCATCTTCAAGTGCGCGACGGCGCCGGATACCGTCTGCAACGCCGGCTCCTTCCGGCCGCTGGAATTGCTGACGCAGCCCGGCACCATCTTTCATGCGCTCGAGCCGGCGCCGCAGGGCTACTACTCTGAAATCCGCATCCGCCTCGCCGACATGCTGTGGCGAACCCTCGCAACCGCGGCGCCCGAGCGCTTCCCGGCCGGCGGCTTCGCCTCGATATGCGGCACCGTCATCGCCGGGCGGCATCCGCAGCACCGGCGGCGCTACACGATGGTCGAGCCGCAGATGGGCGGCTGGGGCGCGACCGCAACGCGGGAAGGCAACTCGGCGATGTATTCGTCCAATCACGGCGACACGTTCAACACGCCGGTCGAGATCGCGGAAGCACGCTACGGGTTCCTGTTCAGCCGTTTCGGCCTCAATGACGAACCGGGCGGCGAGGGGCGGTATCAGGGCGGCCCGGGCCTGCTGAAGGAGTTTGCCATTCAGGGTGAGGAGACCGTGCTCTCCGCCGGCTACACGCGGCACCGCCAGCCCGTATGGGGCCTCGCCGGCGGCAAGCCCGGCACCACCAACCGCATTCAGGTGATCCGCCGGGACGGAACGACCGAGACCTACGCCTTCGCCTCCGGCGTGCGGCTGGCGCCAGGCGACGTGGTGCGCGTCACCACCGCCCGCGGCGGTGGCTGGGGGACGCCGTTGACCGTGCCGGACAAGACCTCCTAACCTTTCCGCTCGTCATATTCAGGGAAAATTGCGATGAGGCCCGCCATGCTGCGCCGGATGCTGATGCTCTCGCTGGTGGGGGCCGCGGCCCTGACGGCCGCCCCCCCTGTCCCCGCCCAGGCGCAACAGCGCGTGCTGCGCCACGACGAGGCGGCGCCCGGCCGGCTCGACCCCTCGAAGGTGCCGGACTACGCGGCGGCCGTGCTCACCATGAACATCTATGACAGCCTGGTGGAGGCTAGGCCCGGCGGCGGCGTGATGCCGGGGCTGGCGACGTCCTGGACGATCAGCGACGACGGGAAGCAATACAGCTTCACCCTGCGGCCCGGCGTGAAGTTCCATCACGGCGGCACAGTGACCGCCGAGGACGTGGTCTTCACGCTCGATCGCACACTGACGCTGAACGCCGGCTATGCACGGCTGTTCAAGGGCGTGAGCGTCAGCGGGCCCGAACCGATGAAGGTGGTGTTCACCCTGCCGGAAGCCAATGCGAGCTTCCTCGCCTCGCTGGTCCGGATGCCGATCGTGCAGAAATCGACGGTGATGGGGAACATCAAGCCGGGCGGGCCGTACGGCGACAAGGGCGACTACGCCGAGGCCTGGCTCGCCGCCAATGATGCCGGATCGGGCGCCTACCGGGTCACCGAGCACAATCCGCAGGACGGCTCGGTGCTGGTGAAATTCCCTGACTACTTCCAGGGCTTCGCCGACAAGGCGCCGGACATGGTGCGCATTCGCTACGGCATCGAGGCGGCGACCATCCGCACCCTGATGTCGCGCAAGGAGTTCGAAATCACCAGCCAGTGGATCCCGGTCGAGATCAAGCGAGCCCTGGCGGGCATGCCGGGCATGAAGCTGGTGACCGAGGCGGGCATCAGCTACTTCATTATGTCGATGAACACCCGTCGCGCGCCGACCGATGACGTCAACATCCGCCGCGCCATCGCCAAGGCGATCGACTACGACACGCTGATCGGCATGACCGCGATCGGCCCGGGCCAGCCGGGCGCCCTGCCGATGCACGGCGCGCTGCCGAGCGGCTTCCTCGGCTATGACAAGTCGCTGCCGGCCAATGCGCGCGACGTGGCGGGCGCCAAGGCGGCGGTGGCGGCCTCGAAATATGCCGGCAACGTGCCGCCGATCGAGCTCTCCTGGGTGGCCGAAGTGCCGCTCGAGGAGAAGTTCAGCCTGCTGATCCAGCAGAACCTCGCCGAGGTCGGCATTCCCGCCACCATCGTCAAGACCCCCTGGGCGCTGCTCACCCAGCAGGTGACCAAGCCCGAGACGACGCCGCATATGACGCAGCGCTTCGCCATCGGCCCCTACCCGGACCCGGATGCGCTGATCTCCCAGAACGAGTCCCGCTTCCTGGGCACCACGCTGAAAATGGACTGGTTCGCTGACAGCGAGCTCGACCGCATGATCCCGGCCGCGCGGGCCATCACGGACGAGGCGAAGCGCCAGACACTCTACATCGACATCCAGAAGCGCCTGCTCGACCAGCGGCCGAGCCTGGTGGCCTTCGAAAGCGTGGCGACTTTCGCCAAGCAGGACTACGTGACGGCGCCCAACCTCGACGCACCCGGCAAGGGCGCGGCGGCGATCGGGTCGAACTGGCTGTTCCGCACCTATAGCGTCGACCGGACGCAGTAAGGGCCGCCGCGGCGGCGCCCATGCTGCGTTATCTCTGCCGCCGGTTCGCCGCATCGCTGCTGGTGCTGGTCGGGGTGTCGCTGGTGATCTTCACCATCGCCCGGGTTATACCGGGCGACCCCGCGCGCATCGCCCTTGGGCCGGCGGCCGAGGAGAGCGCGGTGGCGGCGCTGCGGGCGCAGCTCAGCCTCGATCAGCCATTCCCGGTCCAGTATTGGCGCTTCGCCCGCGGCGTGCTGACCGGAGATCTCGGCCAGTCGCTCTATTCGAGCCGTGCGGTGACGACGGACCTCGCCCAGTTCCTGCCGGCGACGCTGGAACTGGTATTCGCGGCGACCCTGCTGATGGTAGGCTTCGGCGTGCCGCTTGGCATCGTGGCGGCCCATTTCCTCGATCGCTGGCCGGACCACGTGGCACGCATCGTCTCGCTACTCGGGGTCGCGGCCCCAAGCTTCGTCTGGAGCATCATTTTCATCCTCGCCTTCGCCTATGCGCTCGACCTGATGCCGGTGATCGGCCGCCTCGGCGACGGCACCGTGCCGCCGCCGCGCCTGACCGGGCTCTACGTCATCGACGCCATCGCCGCCGGCGACGGGCGGGCGTTCCGTGACGCAATTTGGCATCTCGCGCTGCCGAGCCTGGCGCTGGCGCTGTCCGGTATCGGCCAGGCGTCACGGCTGACGCGGGCCAACATGGCACAGGGCTACGAGCGCGACTATATCGGCCTCGCCCGCGCCTATGGATTCACCGGCGGCGAGATCGCGCTGAAATACGCGCTGCGGCCGGCCCTGATCCCGACCCTGACCATCCTCGGACTCGATTTCGCTGCCAAGCTCGGCAGCGCTTTCCTGGTCGAGGCGGTGTTCGCCTGGCCGGGCATGGCGCGCTACGGGGTGAACGCCATCCTGGCCAAGGACCTCAACGCCATCGTCGGCACGGTGCTGGTGATCGGCGTCGGTTTCGTCCTGGTCAATTTGCTGATCGACGTGATCGTGGCATTGCTCGATCCGCGCATCCGTGCCCGCGGCGGCATGACATGAGGCGGGGGGCATGAGGCGGGCGCTGCACAAGTTCGGGCGCAACCCGTTGTCTGTCGTTGGCCTCGCCATCGTCGGCGCCATCCTGGCAGGCGCCCTGCTGGCCCCCTGGATCACACCCTATCCGCAGCATGCCGGCGGCTTCGTCGCCATCGCCGACGCGTCGATGCCGCCAAGCGCGGCACATTGGTTCGGCACCGATACCGTGGGTCGTGACGTGCTGACGCGCACCGTCTTCGCGTTCCGCATGTCGCTGCTGCTGTCGGTGGTGGTGCTGGTGATCACTGTACCGGTCGGGGTCGGCGCCGGGCTGATGGCCGGTTATTTCCAGGGCTGGCGCGAGACGGTGATCATGCGCGTCACCGACGTCTTTCTCTCGATGCCGCCGCTGGTGCTGGCGCTGGCGATCATGGGCCTGATGAAGCCATCCCTGGTGAACGCGATGATGGCGGTGGCGGCGATGTGGTGGCCCTGGTACGCGCGGCTGGCCTACAACGTGACGCGCCAGGTGGCCACCGAGGGCTACGTTGCCGCGGCCGAGGTGGTGGGGGCGCCGGCCTGGCACATCCTGCTGCGGGAGATCCTGCCCAACTGCGCGCCGCCGATCCTGACCAAGGTGACGCTCGATTTCGGCTTCGTCATCCTGATCGCCTCGAGCCTGAGCTTCCTTGGACTAGGGGTGCAGCCGCCGACGCCGGATCTCGGCTCGATGGTGGCGGAGGGGGCTCGCTATTTGCCAGACCTCTGGTGGCTGGCGATCTTCCCGGGGCTGGCCATCCTGATGGCGGTCGTCGGGTTCAACCTGCTGGGTGACGGTATCAACGACCTGCTGGACCTCGAACGGTGAGCGACGAAATCCTGGCCGTCCGGGAGCTGGCCGTGCGGTTTGCCCGCTACGACGGCGAGACCCACGTGTTGAACGGCGTCAATCTCACCGTGCGGCGCGGCGAGCGGGTGGCGCTGGTCGGCGAGTCCGCCTGCGGCAAGACGCTGACGGTGCGCGCCGCGATCGGGCTGGCGGACCTGCGGCGCGCCAGCGTCTCGGGCGCGATCGAGTTCGACGGGCGCGACGTGCTCCGCTTCGGCGCGCGCAACTGGCGTGGCGTGCGTGGCCGGCAGATGACGATGATTTTCCAGGACCCGCTGGCCGCGCTCAATCCGGTCTTCACGGTGGCGGACCAGCTGACCACCGTCATTCTGCGCGGTGGCGGCGCACCGACGCGGTCGGTGGCCCTGCCGGTGGCGCGCGACGCCCTGCGCGCGGTGGGCATCCAGGACCCGGACCGCGTGCTGGCGGCCTATCCCTTCCAGCTCAGCGGCGGGCTCAACCAGCGGGTGATGATCTGCATGGCGCTGGTCAACCGGCCCGACCTGATCCTCGCCGACGAGCCGGCGACCGCGCTCGACGTGACCGTGCAGGCGCAGACGCTCGCGCTGATGCGCGACCTCACAGAGCGCAGCGGCACGGCCGTGCTGCTGATCACCCACAACCTCGGTGTTGTCCGCGAGTTCGCGCAGCGGGTCTACGTGATGTATGCGGGCGCGGTGGTGGAGGAGGCGACGGTCGAGGCGCTGTTCGCCGCACCGCGCCATCCCTACACGCGGGCCTTGCTCGCCTCGGTGCCGCGGCTGACCGGCGGCGAGTTGCCCGAGGGTATTCCAGGCGCGGTGCCTGACTACCGCGATCCACCGTCCTTCTGCCGCTTCCACCCGCGCTGCGCGCAGGCGCGGCCGGAATGCGGGCAGGGGCCGGGCCGGACGGCGATGGTCGAGGTCGCGCCGGGCCACCGCGTCGCCTGCGTCCTGTACGCGGACGGAGCGGCATGACGGCGCCGTTCATCGAGTTGCGCGACGTCACCCGCGTCTACGGGGCGGTCACGGCCCTCGCCGGCGTTTCGCTATCGATCGCGCGCGGCGAGACGCTGGCGATCGTCGGAGAGTCGGGCTCGGGTAAATCGACGCTCGGGCGCATCCTGCTCGGCATGGAGCGGCCGGACCGCGGCGCCGTCCTGCAGGAGGGGCGCGTGATGGTGCCGCCACTGACCGGGCCGGACCGAAGGCGGCTGCAAGTGGTGCAGCAGAATCCGATGTCCACCCTCAATCCGCGCCGCACCATCGGCCAGAGCGTCGGCCTCCCGCTCGAAGTGCATGGGCTGGCGAGGGGGCGCGCGGCGCGGGAGCGGGTGGCCGATCTGCTCGACATGGTAGGGCTGCCGGCTGACACGATCGACCGCTATCCGAACGTGCTGTCAGGCGGACAGCGTCAACGGGCCGCGCTGGCAAGGGCGCTGGCGGCCGAGCCTGAGATCCTTGTGCTGGACGAGCCAACCTCGGCGCTCGACGTGTCGGTGCAGGCCCGCGTCCTACGACTGCTTGCGGACCTGCGCTCCCGGCTCGGCCTCACCTATGTGTTCATCACCCATGATCTCGCTGTTGTCCGCCTGTTCGCGGACCGGGTGGCGGTGCTGTATCGCGGGCGGCTGGCGGAGGTGGCGCCGACTGGTCCACTGTTCGAGCAGCCACGCCATCGCTACACGACCATGCTGCTGGCATCAGTCCCGGTCGTCTCCGAGGCGGAGGCGCGGGTGCGGCCGGCCTGGCCCGGGATGGGAGGGGCGGCGGGGGTGGAGCGCCCATCCGCCGGCTGCCCCTTCGCCGCACGCTGCCCCTACGCCCTTCCGCACTGCTGGACGGTGCCGTCCGAGTTGGGCGACGCCTCGCACGCCGTGGCCTGCCATAATCCTTCGGTGGGTGCAGCACTATCCTGAGTCGGGCGGACCTGAGGATCAAGCAGGCTGGAAAACAGCGCTACCTTTTCTCCCTGATCCAGACGTTCGGCACCAACGCCGGTTAGGCTACGCTGGTGCTGTCGGAGCGGGATGACGCGATCGTTATCACGATGAGGCGCACCGCAGCCAGTATACCCGTCTCACCGCGAACATATGCCAAGCGCTACCGCGGACAGCGTTCATCGGCACGCCGCTGATGTCCGGCGAGGAGAAGACCCCCGAAGTCTTCGGGGACGATATCTCGATCTACACCTTCGCCCAGTCGGTAGCCGGTGACGTTGCTCCTTGATCCTATCCAACTGTGAGTTCGGTCTGGCGGGTTGTGTTGGCTCTTGGGTGAACGAACGCGTCGTGATCTGGCGCGGAGGCTTCAGCGTAGCGAAGCGCCAGATCACG
>CAIYPH010000384.1 GCA_903928045.1 uncultured Rhodospirillales bacterium | reverse complement strand
GCCTTCACCGCGATGGGCACGGTGAGGTTAAACACCGGCATGGCGCGCGGCGAATGGGCCAGGCTCTCGCCATCGGGGTCCAGCAGGTCGGTCGCGAAATCCTGCGCCTCGGAGACGATCAGCGAGAAGGCGGTGCGCACGATGGTGTGCCACATCTCCTCCACCACCGTGATCAGCCGCGCCCACATGATCTCGAGCGACACCGGATCGCTCTCGATCAGCGCACGCGCCTCGGCGAGCGGGGTGGCCGGCGTGATGCGGGCGGCGGCGGCCTCGGTGACGGCGATCGCGATGCGCATGGTGCCGGTGCCATCCACCGTCATCCGGTCGCCCGGCGCCAGGATGGTGGTGGCCTCGCGCTCCTCGATGATGGCTGGGCCGGCGATTTCCGCGCCGGCGCCGAGCGCATAGCGGTCGTACACCGGGGTATCGACAAACCCATCGCCAAAGAACGCCTGGCGGCTGCCCTTCTTCGCCACACCGGTGGCGGCGGCCTCGGCCTGGGCGAGTGTGAGCTCAGGGATCGGCCCGCGGCAGCGGATGCGGATCGACACCAGCTGCACCGCCATGCCCTCGTAGACCGAGGTGTAGCGCTCGGCGTAGGCGCGGGCGAATTCGGCGCGGATCGCGGCCATGCTGGCCTGGGTGATCTCGCCCTCCGGCAGCCTGACGTTGATCTCGTGCAACTGGCCGAACAGCCGCATATCGGCGGACCGCTCGGTCACCACGTCCGCCGCCGCGATGCCGGCCTCGGTGATGCGCACCTGCGTCGCCGCCTCCACCTCGCGCAGCACCGCGTCGATCCGCTCGGCCGCCGTGGGGTCATCGAGCCGCAGCGGGTTGGACTGCACCTGTTCGAACGACAGCGGCGCGGCGAGAAAGCCAAGCGCCGAGGCAGCGCCGGAGGCGGGCGGGATCAGCAGCTCGCGCACGCCGAGGATGCGCGCCACTCCCGCCGCATGGGCCGGCCCGGCGCCCCCGAACCCGACCATGGCATAGGCGCGCGGATCGCGGCCCTTCTCAACGATATGGATGCGCGCCGCCGCGGCCATGCTCTCGGTCACCACCCGATGGATGCCCCAGGCCGTCTGCACCGCATCAAGCCCGATCTTGCCGCCAACCCCTTCCAGCGCGGCCTTCGCCGCCCCTGTATCGAGCGACATGCGGCCACCGAGGAAGAAGCCTGGATCGTAGTAGCCGAGGATGAGGTTCGCGTCCGTCACCGTCGGCTGGGTGCCGCCGCGGCCGTAGCAGGCCGGCCCCGGGTCAGCGCCGGCCGAATGCGGGCCGACGCGCAGCAGGCCGACCTCATCGACGCTGGCGAGCGAGCCGCCGCCGGCGCCAATCTCGATCATGTCGATCACCGGCGCCTTGATCGGCAGGCCCGAGCCCTTCTTGAAGCTATGCACCCGCGCCGCCTCCATCTCCGCCGCCACCGCGGCAGCGCCATTCTCGATCAGGCAGGCCTTGGCGGTGGTGCCGCCCATGTCGAAGGAAATCACGTCGGACTTGCCGGCGAGCTTGCCGAAATAGGCGGTGGCCAGCCCGCCGCCGGCGGGGCCGGATTCCAGCAGCCGGATCGGGAAGGCCCGCGCCGTATCGGGCGAAACCAGGCCGCCGGCCGAGTGCATCAAATAGAGCGCGCCACGAAACCCGCGCTGCCACAGCTCGCGCTCCAGCCGCTTCACATAGCGGTCCATCAGCGGCTGCACGAAGGCGTTGGCGCAGGTGGTGGCGATGCGCTGATATTCCCACAGCTCCGCCACCACGTCGGACGACAGGGATATCGCGATGTCCGGATACAACGCGCGGATCGCCTGCCCGGCGGCGCGCTCATGGGCGGGGTTGCGATAGGCATGCAGGAAGCCGACCGCGATCGCCTCCACCCCGTCATCCACCAGCGCCTTGGCCGCCGCACGCAACGCGTCGAGGTCGATCTCGGTCACCACCAGCCCGTCACGATCCAGCCGCTCCGGGATTTCCAGGCGCCGGCGCCGGGGGACCAGCGGGTCCGGGTATTGCAGGACCAGGTCGTAGATGTCGTAGCGCTGCTCGGTGCCCATCTCCAGGATGTCGCGGAACCCCTGGGTGGTGAGCAGGCCCAGCTTCGCCCCCTTGCGCTCGATCAGCGCATTCGTCACCAGCGTGGTGCCGTGCACGATCTCCCCGATATCCGCCAGCGAAAGCCCGGCGGCGGCGACGATCTCGCCCAAGCCCTCCAGCGCCCCCACCGAGGGATCGGCGGGGGTGGTGAGGCATTTATGCAGCCGGATATCCTGGCGCTCGGCGTCGAGCAGGATGAAATCGGTGAAAGTGCCGCCGATGTCGAAGCCGATGCGGTAGCGCGCGCTCATGGTCTGGTCTCCGGGTTCGTCACCGGGAGACTACGCAAGGTCGGCGCGGGTGGGAAGGCAAGGGAGGGAAGGGCTTCTTTTTTGAAAAAAAGAAGCAAAAAACTTTTGGCTCTATTAGCGAATCATATGCGTAGTTCATATTAGGTTCAATCGTTTGGACGTATCGAGGATTGTGACGATGGACAGCGCGGAATTTCGCAAGTGGCTTGAGGCGATTGACGGTTTGTCTGAGCAGCAGCGAGCG
>CAIYPH010000383.1 GCA_903928045.1 uncultured Rhodospirillales bacterium | reverse complement strand
CATCGCCGTCGCGGGTGGCGCGGGTGGTGGTGGCGGCGAGGTCGGAGCCGTTGTCGGGCTCGGAGAAGCCTTGGCACCAGATATCCTCGGCGGAGAGGATGTTCTTGATGTAGCGCTGTTTTTCGGCAGGCGTGCCGATGGCGAGGATGAGCGGGCCGGCCCAGTTGAGGCCGATGGTGTTGGGGACGAAGGGGACTTTCTGCCGCGCCATTTCGGCGTTGACGATGTCCTGCATCGCCTGGGGCTGGCCGCCGCCGCCGTATTCTTTCGGCCAGGCCATGCCGAGATAGCCGGCCTCCCAGATTTTGCGCTGCCATGCCCGCAGGTATTCGAATTGCTGTTCGGTGCCGACTTCCATGAAGGATTCCGGCAGGAGGAAATCGGGCTCCGGCGGGCGGTTGTCGCGGAACCAGGCGGCGACTTCGGCGCGGAAATCGGCGAGCTCGCTCATGGCTTGGCGGCCGGTTTCACCCAGGCGGGCGGCCGTTTTTCGCGGAAGGCGGCCATGCCCTCCTGCCCCTCGGGGGAGACGAACATGGACGAGCTGAGGGTTTGCATGGCGGCGAAGGCTTCGTCGCGGGCGAGGGCGGAGACTTGGCGCACCAGTTTCTTGGCGGCGACCACGGCGAGCGGGCCGCCGAGTGCGATGGTGGCGACTTCGGCGGTGACGGCGGCGCGGAGATCGGCCTTGGGCACGGCGCGATGGGCGAGCCCGAGTTCGACGGCGCGGCGCCCATCGAAGCGCTCGCCGGTGAGGAAGAGGCGCATGGCGTGGTGCGGGCCGAGCTTGGGCAGGCAGGTGACGGCGATGATGGCGGGGATGACGCCGATGCGCACTTCGGAGAAGGAGAAGGGCGCGTCTTCGGCGGTGATGACGATATCGGCGGCGCCGATGATGCCGAGGCCGCCGGCATAGGCGGCGCCGTTGACGGCGGCGATGACCGGTTTGTCGCTGTCCTGGATGTGCTGGAGCACGTCGGGGAAGGTGATTTCCTTCATGCCGGCCAGCGGCGAGGCGCCGCGCGGAGCCTTGAGGTCGGCGCCGGCGCAGAAGGCGGGGTCGGCCCCGGTGATGACGATGCAGCGCACGTCGGGATCGGCGTTGGCGGCGGTGAGGTGGGCGTCAAACTCGGCGACGAGGGTGGGCGAGAGGGCGTTGCGGGCGGCGGGGCGGTTGAGGGTGATCCAGGCGGCGCCGTCGATGACGTCGTAGAGGGTCGCTTCGGTGTCGCTCATGGTGCTCCCTTCGCCGCGCGTGATCGGCGGCCTGCACGTGTTGTGGCATAGTTGGACGTGGCGCTGAAGGGTGCGGCCGGTATTGCGGCGCGCGCGAGGGCGTCGTTAGGGTTCGGATCGGTTCGCGCGAGGGCCGGGAGATAGGAGAGAGATCGGATGACCGATCGCCAGAAGATCCTGCTGCTCACCGGGGCCAGCCGCGGTATTGGGCACGCGACCGGGAAGCGCTTCGCCGATGCCGGCTGGCGGGTGATCACCGTGTCGCGGCAGGCGTTTTCGCCGAAATGCCCATGGCTTGGCGGCCCTGAGGATCATGTGCAGCTCGATATTGGCGACATGGCCGGGATTGACCGGGGGATTGCCGAGCTGCGCAGCCGGCTGCCGGAGGGGAAGCTCGACGCGCTGGTGAACAATGCCGGTATTTCGCCGAAGGGGCCGGGCGGGGCGCGGCTGGGGGTGCTCGGAAGTGATTTCGCGACCTGGCTCAGGGTGTTCAACGTCAACATCTTCTCAGTCGCGCTGCTGGCGCGGGGGCTGAGCGACGTGCTGACCGGGGGTGGGGCGATCGTGAACGTGACCTCGATCGCGGGGTCTCGGGTGCACCCCTATGCGGGCAGCGCCTATGCCTGCTCCAAGGCGGCGCTGGCCGCGCTGACGCGGGAGATGGCCAATGAATTCGCGCCGCTCGGCATTCGCGTGAACGCGATCTCGCCGGGCGAGATCGACACCGCCATCCTCTCGCCGGGCACCAGGGAATTCGCCGACCGCGAAGTGCCGATGCGCCGGCTCGGGAGCCCGGGCGAGGTGGCGGATGCGATTTTCTATTTGTGCAGCGAGCAGGCGAGCTACGTGAATGGGGCGGAGTTGCACATCAATGGCGGGCAGCATGTGTAAGGTGCGGAGAATGGCACGCCGCTGAGAGGGGTGGCGTCGGGGGCGACGGCGTGCCTGTGGTCTCCGAGCTGCCATTCTTGCCGCGGCTGAGCGTCACTCCCGCACTATCCCGCCGCTGTTCCCTCACTGTCTCCGTGCCGACACCGTCGCCATTACGAACGCAGCAGGGCGTCGTCCTCGCGCCACGGCGACATCTGGCCTTCGTAGACCGACGCGCCTTTGCGGAAATGGGCGGCTTCTTCGAGGGTTTCCACGAAGGGCATGTCCACCGGATACAGCTTCGGCGCCCGCGGCCGGGGACCGGCCTTGGAGACATGGCCCCACAGAGGATGCCCCACCACCTCCTCGGCGATCGCCACCGCCTCGATCAGCTTGTCGAGGTTGTAGCCGGTCTCGATGCCCATCTCGTGGCAGAGATCGACGAAATCCTCCGTCGGCACATGCCCCGCCGCCCGCCCGTTGCCGCAATAGGGGCAGCCGCCCATGCCGCCAAGCGAGGTGTCGAACTCCCGCGCGCCGAGCATCAGGGCCTCGTAGTAGCTGGTGAGGGTGGCGCCGCGCTGATTGTGCAGGTGCATGTGGAAGTCGGTGATGCCGGGCCAGCGCTCCTTGATGGCGAGCATGGTTTCGCGCACGAGATGCGGCAGGTTCCAGCCCATGGCTTCGAGGAAGGAGACGCGGGTGACCGGGATGCCGGCGGCCTCCCACTTGCCGATCATGAGGGCGAGGAGGTCCATGCGTTGCTGGTGGGTGAAGGGGCCTTCGAAGTTGGAGCCGAAGGGGTTGCCGATGCCGACCGAGGCTTTCTCCGCCCCGGCGGCCTTGGCAGCGGCAATGGTGGCGTCCATCGCGGCGATCTGCTGCACCTGGGTGCGGTTGTAGTTGCGCCGGGCAAAACTGTCGCACAATTCCACATGGGTGCCGAAATGCTGCCCGCGCCGGCGCACGTCGATCTTGGGATAATAGGCATCGGCCCGATCGAAGCCGCGCTTGTTGAACACCGCCGCGGTATAGGTCACGCCCGGCTTGGGCACGAAGCGCTCGGCGATCTCATCGATGCAGGCCATCGACGGCGTCCATTTCGGGTGCGCGAAAGAGCCGATGGAGATGATTTTCGCGCCGGTCTCCCCGAGCGCATCGAGCAGCCGCAGCTTGGCTTCGACGGGGATGCTGGCGCTCTCGATCTGGAGGCCCTCGCGCATGGTGTCGTCGATGATGGTGACGGATTTGGGCAGGGTGCTCATGGCCGATCGCTCCGCGGGAGTGTTTGGCCAGTTATAGGAAGCGCGGCCGGGACTGGCAAAGCACCCTATCCGGCGGCAGCGGGAGCGGCTATCGAGGCCGCCATGGAGGGAAACGCGCAGGCGCGGTGGCTCGAAAACCGGCGCGGCGCGGCGGCGATGGCGGCCGCCATGGTGCTGATCGTCATCAACGACACGATGATCAAGCTGGTCAGCGAGACCCTGCCGGCGGCGCAGACCATCGGCCTGCGAGGCATCTTCGCCACCGCGATGATCCTGGTAGTGGTACTGGCCCGCGGCCACCGGAACAGCTTGCCGCATCTGCTCGACCGGCGGACGATCACGCGCGCAGTGCTCGATGTGCTCAGCACCTTCACCTATCTGGTTTCGCTCTTCCACATGCCGATCGCCGCGGCCACCGCGATCAACATGGCCGCCCCCCTGATGATGGTGGGGGCGGCGGCGTTGATGCTGCGCGAGGCGGTGCCGTTCCGCCGCT
>CAIYPH010000382.1 GCA_903928045.1 uncultured Rhodospirillales bacterium | reverse complement strand
ACTCGGTGGTTGCACCATCGGAGTAGGCCCCCTCCCTCATCCCAAACCAAATCCTTAAGTGAACGGTTCCTATGGGCTATGCCCCGAGGCGGGTCCAGGGCAGCGCCCTGGCCTTCCTTCCTTCACCCGCCCCGGCCTTGCCTCGGCGCGCGGTGGGGGGCAGGGTTGGGGGGAATATGGATGGGGTGATGTTGTGACGTTGATCGTAGCCAGCCGGCCGAATGTGTACACCGGGAGTCCGTTGGATCGGGCGGCGGAGAAGCGGGATGATGAGGCGTTCATCGCCGCGGCCTTGGCGGATTCGCAGTCGTTGTTCGCGCCGGTGTGGCGGTCGCGCAATTTGATGCGGGGCAAGGCGGAGGGGCGGCCGGAGGCGGTGTTCCTGACGCATGAGGCGGCCGAAGCGGTGCGGATGTCGGGCGGGCCTTGGGCGTTTTTGGGTCTGCAGGGCGACGTGCCGCTGTTTACGGTGGACGTGAGCGCGGCGGATGATCCCTTGCCGCTGCTGCCGGAGGGGATGGGCGAATTCGTCGATCTGCGGGCGGTGCCGGGCCTGCTGAACGGCGAGGAGGCCTCGATCATGGCCCATGCCCGCGGGCTGATGCACTGGCGCAGCCGGCACAAGTTCTGCGGCATTTGCGGAACGGCGTGCGAGCCGCGCAGTGCGGGGCATGTGATGTTCTGCACCGGCTGCAACACGCAGCATTTCCCCCGCACGGACCCCGCGGTGATCATGCTGGTCTATTCGGGCGACCGGGCGCTGCTCGGCCATTCCGCGCGGTTCCCAGGCTCGAACATGTATTCCACGCTGGCCGGCTTCGTCGAGCCGGGCGAGAGCCTGGAGGAGGCGGTGGCGCGCGAGGTGTTCGAGGAATCGGGCGTGCGGGTCGGCCGCGTGCACTATCATTCCAGCCAGCCCTGGCCGTTTCCGGCCTCGATCATGCTGGGCTTCTACGCCGAGGCGACCACCGAGGCGATCACCATCGATCCCGGAGAGTTGGTCGATGCCAAATGGTTCACGCGGGACCAACTGCGCAACCCGCGCGACCACGGCTTCCTGCTGCCGCGCGGAGACAGCATCGCCAGCCGGCTGATCGCCGACTGGATCGCCGCCGGCTAGGGCCTCAGATCGTCAGCGTGCCCGCCATCGCCTGGTCGTAGCGGGCGGCGATTTTCGACCAGTCGAGCACGTTCCACCAGGCGGCCAGGTAGTCCGGCCGGCGGTTTTGGTATTTGAGGTAATAGGCGTGCTCCCACACGTCATTGCCGATCAGCACCCGGGTGCCGTCCATGATCGGGCTGTCCTGGTTGGGGCGCGGGGCGAGGGCCAGCTTGCCCTCCTTGGTGACGGTGACGAACACCCAGCCGGAGCCGAACACGCCGGCGCCGGAGCGGTTGAAGGCGGCCTTGAAGGCATCGAGCCCACCGAGGTCGCGGTCAATCGCGGCTGCCAGGGCGCCCTCGGGCGCGCCGCCCTTGCCGCCCATGATCTGCCAGAACATCGTGTGGTTCACGTGCCCGCCGCCGCTGTTGCGCACGACGGTACGGATCGCCTCGGGGATTTCCGCGATGCGGCCGAGCAGGGCGTCGGGCGCGAAGGTGGCGAGTTGGGGGTAATCCTTCACGGCGGCGTTGAGGTTGGCGACATAGGCGGCGTGGTGGCGGTCGTGGTGGATCTGCATGGTCGTCGCATCGATATGCGGTTCGTTGGCGTCGAACCCATAGGGCAATGGCGGCAGGGAATATGGGCCGCTCGCCTGGGCGGCGGCAAGGCGAGGCGTGGCGAAGACGGCGGCCGTGGCCGCCGACATGAATAACGCGCGACGTGACAGCATGGAACTTCCTCCCTCGATCGCCGAAACGTGGGGATCGCGCGGGAAAAAAGCAACCGCGAGGCGAATGGTTCCTGCGGCACTTTGCGAGACACGTGCCGGGTTGCTAAGGTGAAAGACCACGATTCGCCGGAACATGGCCCGCCCGGGCGGCGACCCCAGAGGATGATCAGATGAAGTTCACCGCCGAACGCGCAACGCTGCTCAAGGCGCTCGCCCATGTGCAGAGCGTGGTGGAGAAGCGCAACACCATCCCCATCCTCGCCAACGTCATGATCGCCGTGCGTGATGGCAAGCTGACGCTGACCGCGACTGACATGGAGATCGCCGTCGTCGAGGAAGTGGCGGCGCAATCCAGCCGAAACGGCGCCTGCACCGCGCCGGCCGCCACGCTGTATGAGATCGTGCGCCGCCTGCCGGAAGGCGTCGAGATCGAGTTCGATCACCCCGGCGGGGACGCCCCGGTGAAGCTGCGCGCCGGGCGCTACGCCACGAGCCTGGTGGCGCTGCCGATCGACGACTTCCCTTCGATGACCGCCGGAACCTTGCCGCACAAATTCGCGCTCGGCGGCCAAACGCTGCGGGCGCTGATCGACCGCACCCGCTTCGCGATCTCCACCGAGGAAACGCGCTACTATCTCAACGGCATCTATGTGCACGCAGCCGATGTCGGCGGCACGAAAGTGCTGCGCGCGGGGGCGACTGACGGGCATCGCCTGGCCCGCGTCGAGGAGCCGCTGCCGCCCGGCGCCGGCGGCATGCCGGGCGTGATCATCCCGCGCAAGACGGTGAACGAGCTGCGCAAGCTGCTCGACGAAGTGTCTGGGGATGTGGATATCGCGCTGTCCGACACCCGAATCCAGTTCCGCGTCGGCACCATCCTGCTGACGAGCAAGCTGATCGACGGCACTTTCCCCGAATATGAGCGGGTGATCCCGCGCGACAACGAGAAGGTGCTGCGCGTCAGCAGCGCCGATTTCGCCCAGGCGGTGGCCCGCGTGGCGGCGATTTCCTCCGAGCGGTCGCGCCCGGTGAAGATGTCGCTGGCGCGTGATCTGCTGGTGCTGAGCGCCGCCAGCGCCGAGCAGGGTTCGGCGACCGAGGAGCTCGACGCTGACCGGGTGAAGTATGAGGCCGGGCCGCTCGAGATCGGCTTCCAGGCGCGCTACCTCAATGACATCACCGACCAGATCAAGGGCGATGTCGAGTTCCGCTTCTCCGACGGCGCTGCGCCGACCATCGTGCAGGATGCGGGCGATGCAAGCGCGCTCTACGTGCTGATGCCGATGCGGGT
>CAIYPH010000381.1 GCA_903928045.1 uncultured Rhodospirillales bacterium | reverse complement strand
GGTGCCGCAGTTGCTGGGCGCGCTGACGCGGCTGGTCGCCAATGCGCTGGCGGCCACGGCGCGGGGCGGGGAGGTTGAGGTTTCAGCCGAAGTGCGGCCCGGCGATGCGATCGCCTTCTCGGTACGGGATTTCGGGGCGGGGATGACGGCGGAGGATATCGCGCTGGCGCGGCTGCCGTTCCGCCAGCTCGACATGAGCCTCACGCGCCGGCATGGCGGGCTCGGCCTGGGCCTGCCGCTCGCGGAGCGCATGGCGGGGTTGCTGGGCGGGCGGCTTGAGATCGGCTCGACGCCTGGCGCCGGCACGGTGGCGCGGATCGTGCTGCCGCGCCACCGTGCCGGCGGCAGCGCGGCATGACGGCACCCACGCCCGCCGGCCGGGCGCACGGGCGTTTCGGCCAGTGGCTCGGCACCTATCGCATCACCGCTTTCGCGACCGTGGCGCTGGCGGCGGCGCTGGCGCTTGGCCTGGTCGCGTGGCGATACCAGACGGTGGTCCGCGAGAACGAGGCGCTGGTGGCGCGGCGCGCGACGGAGCGGGCGAACGTGTTCGCCGGGCTGCTGGGCGACAGCATCGCCGCGACGCTGCGGCAGGCCGCGGCATTGCACGACATTGCCGGGCTTCTCACAGAGGCGCGGCTGACCGGCGATGCGGCCACCGA
This sequence comes from uncultured Rhodospirillales bacterium, assembly GCA_903928045.1. The sequence continues at coordinate 7,083 of CAIYPH010000381.1, read as the reverse complement.
GGCGCGGTTGCAGGCCCTGCTCGACCCTGCGAACGGCATTGCCGGGCCGGACGTTGTCCAGGTGGCCGCGATGGGGGCGGATGGCCGATCGTTGTGGAGCAGCTTCAACTGGGCGATGCCGACAATCGATCTGAGTGACCGCGACCACTTCACCGCATTTCTGCGTGACCCTACGCTGCGAACGTATTTCTCGGCGCCGGTGACCGGACGGGGAACCGGAGAGCAGACCATTCAATACGCGCGGGCGGTGCGGGACGCGGCGCGGCAGTTGCGGGCGGTGACGGTGGTGTCGCTGCGCACCAACATGCTGGCGCGGCTGTGCGGGGAGATCGACCTCGCCGAGGACGACAGCGTGCTGCTGGTGCGCGACGACGGGACGGTGCTGATGCGCCGCTACCCCGGCAGGCCGGTGGGGATCATGCTGCCGGCGGCGCCGCACGCCAACGCCATGCAAGGTGGCACGCTGATGGCCGGTGCGAGCCCGCTGGACCAGGTGACGCGCTATGTGGCGACCCGGCGGATCCCGGGCCGCTACATGACGCTGCATGTCGGGATCTCCCGCGCCTCGCAGATGCAGGCCATGGAGGGGGTGACGGCATCGCTGTGGCAGGAGACGCTGTACCTGGATATCGCGATCGTCGTCAGCGCCTTGGGCGCGGCGCTGGCGATCTTGCTGATCCAGCGGGCGGGTATCGCCGCGGCGCGGGCGGCGGCGCTGGCGGGCCGCGAGGCGTGGTTCCGCTCGGTGATCGACGAGATGGCGGACGGGGTGCTGGTGTTGGAGAATCCCAGCACGGATGGGGGGACGGTCGCCTACGCGAACCGGCGCGCCGGCGAGATTTTCGGCGTGGCGCCAGCGGCGCTGGTGGGGCGGCTTTCCCGGACGTTTACCGCCCCCGAGGAGGAGGCACGCATCGCGCCGCTGCGGGAGCGGTTGGTGCGCGGCGGGTCGGTCATGGAGACCGTCTATCGGGCGATGCGGCCGGACGGGAGCCGGTTCTGGATGGCGGCGGGGGCGATGAGCGTCGCGGAGCAGGATGGTTCGGGCAACCGCCGGGTGATCATGACGCTGCGCGACGTGACGGCGGCGCAGGAGAGCACGCAGGCGCTGGCCGAGGCACGGGCGCGGATCGACCGGATGCTGCAGGTGATCCCGGGGGTGTTCTATCAGCTGCATCGGGCCGGGGATGGCACGGTGAGGGTGGATTTCGTGTCGGCCAGCGTGGCGGCGCTGTTCGGCGTTCCGGTGGAGACGGCGATGCGGCCGGGCTTTCTGCTGGAGCATGCCGAGGGGGACATCGCCACGCTGCGGCTGGCGGCGCTGCAACAGGCCGGGCCGGGTGGCATCGCGACGGTGGAATTCGGGGTGCGCATCGGGGAACGGCGCTACTGGGTGCGCGACGTGCTGCGCGCGACCTCGCTGGACGAGGGGACGCTGGATGTGGGGGGATTTCTCTACGATGCCAGCGCCGAGCATGTGGCGGAGACGGCGCGGCGGGCGGCGGAGGAGGAGGCGCGGCGGATGAACTGGGCGCTCAATGCCCATTCGCGCGCGCTGGAGGTGTTGCTGCACGGGGGGTCGCTGCGGGACATGATGCAGCGGGTGTGCGAGGGCATCATCGACACCACGCAATACGTGCTCGCCTGTGTGGCGATTCCGGAGCATGGCGCGGACAAGGCGGTGCGGATTGTCGCGTCGGCGGGGCCGGGGCGCAGCTATGTGGAGGGGTTGAGCATCACCTGGGACGCGACGCGGCCCGAGGGCGATGGCCCGACGGGGCGGGCGATCCGCTCGGGCAGGCCGGAGGTGATCAACGATATCGTGACCGACGCGCGGTTCGCGGCGTGGCGGGAGCGGGCGGCGGCGTTCGGTATCCGCTCAAGCGTGACGACGCCCTGCGTGGTGGGTGGCGAGGTGGTTGGCGCGGTGCTGGTGTATGGCGGCGAGACGGACATGTTCCAGCCCGCGGTGCTCGCGGTGTTCGAGCGGTTGGCGGAGGAGATCGGGCTGGCGATCGGGATCGAGACGGATCGCGGGCGGTTGCGGGCGGCGGAGGAGCGCCTGAGTGACGCGGCGCGGTTGGGGCCGGGACTGCTGTACCGGGCGCGGCTGCAGGGGGAGATGGTGGAGATCGTCGACGTGGTTGGCGAAAGCGCGCGGATTCTGGGCGAAATCGCCGGGCGGGATGGCGGGCCGGCGGCGCTGGCGGAGGTGATTGGCGCAAAGGAGCCGGTGGCGGCCATGCGGGCGCTGGCCGACGACGCCGCGAGCAGCGCGGATTTCGCCTGCCCCGGGCTGGGCGGCGCGACCCGCTGGGTGCGCAACAGCGTGCGCGTCACGCGGCGGCAGGGCGAGATGCTGGAGGTGGTGGGGTATCTCTCCGACGTGACGCAGGAGAAGCAGAACGAATTGCGCCGCCAGCACCTCACCACGCTGGTGACGCTCGGCGAAATGGCGACGGGACTGGCGCATGAGCTCAATCAGCCGCTGACCACCATCAGCTTCACCGCGCAGAACGCCGGGCTGCTGCTGGCGCGCACGCCGCCGGAGGTGGCGCAGGCGGCGGAGAGGGTGGGGCGGATCATGGGCCAGGTGGAGCGGGCGGCCAAGCTGATCGACCATATGCGGATCTTCGCGCGCAACGAGCATGCGCCGGCGCATCCGCTGGGGTGGCGGGTGGCGCTGGATCGCGCGCTTGAGTTGATGCAGTCGAAACTTATGGGGTGCGAGGTGCGGTGCGCGTTGCCGGAGGATCTGCCGGACGTGATGGGGGCGCCGATTCCGATGGAGATGGTGCTGATCAACCTGATCTCCAACGCGGTGGACGCCTATGGCGAGGGGCAGGCGCGGGTGGTCGATATCTCGGCGACGGTGCGGGACGGCCAGGTGGTGTTGCGGGTGAAGGACCAGGCGGGCGGGATTCCGCCGGCGGCGCTGCCGCGGCTGTTCGAGCCGTTCTTCACCACGAAGCCGCCGGGCAAGGGCACCGGGCTCGGGCTGTCGCTGGTGTTCGGCGCGGTGATGGAACTGGGGGGCACGATCACGGCGGCCAATGCGGAGGGCGGCGCGGTGTTCGAGGTGATCCTGCCGGCGGCGTGACCTCTCCCGCGGGAGCGAGAGAGGGACGGAGCCAAACGGATAAAAGTTTTTTGCTTCTTTTTTCAAAAAAGAAGCGCTCGCTTCCTTGCTAGGCGACCCGCTCCGCCGGCGTCAGCGGCACTTCGACGTCGATTTCGAGGGTGGAGACGTGGTTGCCGCGGTCAAGCTTGATCTGGACCTTGTCGGGGTCGATATCGAGGTGGCGGCGGATGACGGCGAGGATTTCCTCCTGGAGGCGGGCGATGAGGTCCGACTTGCCGAAGGTGGAGCGCTCATGGGCGAGCAGGATCTGCAGGCGGTCGCGCGCGACGCTGGCGGTGGGCTTGCGGCGGAAGAACTGGAAAATGCTCACGCCACCCTCCGGCCGAACAGGCGATCGACGAAGGAGCGGCGCTCCTGGGGGATGACGATGTCGAGCTTTTCGCCGAGGAGGCGGCGCACGGCGTCCTGGTAGGCGCGGGCGGGGGCGGTTTCGGGGTTGTTGAGGGTGACGGGGACGCCGACGTTGGAGGCCTTCAGGACTTCCTGGCTTTCGGGGATGATGCCGAGGAGGGGGATGGAGAGGATGTCCAGGACGTCCTCGACCTTGAGCATGTCACCGCGGGCGGCGCGGACGGGGTCATACCGGGTGAGCAGGAGGTGTTTCTCGACGCGCTCGCCACGCTGGGCGCGCTCGGTCTTGCTGTCGAGCAGCCCGATGATGCGGTCGCTGTCGCGCACGGAGGAGACTTCGGGGTTGGTGACGACGATGGCGATGTCGGCGTGGTGCATGGCCATGGCGGGGCCGCGTTCGATGCCGGCGGGGCTGTCGCAGAGGATCCAGTCGAACTTCTCGCGGAGTTCGGCAATGACTTTCTCGACGCCGTCGGTGGTCAGCGCGTCCTTGTCGCGGGTTTGCGAGGCGGGGAGGATGGAGAGGTTCTCCAGGCGCTTGTCGCGGATGAGGGCCTGGTGGAGCTTGGCGTCGCCCTGGATGACGTTGATGAGATCGAACACCACGCGGCGTTCGGCGCCCATGACGAGATCGAGGTTGCGCAGGCCGACGTCAAAATCGACGACGACGACTTTCGCGCCGGTCTGCGCCAGTGCGGCCCCGATCGCGGCGGTGGAGGTGGTTTTGCCGACGCCCCCTTTGCCCGATGTGACCACGACGACTTTGGCCATGATGTTCCTCCTCCAGCCTAGCGCTGTTGTGCGATGGTGATGCGGCCGCCCTCGAGGCCGATCTGCACGGCGGCGCCGCGCAGATCGGAGGGCATGTCCTCGGCCGTCATGTAGAAGCCGTCGATGGAGACGAGTTCGGCCTCCAACTTGCGGCAGAAAATGCGGGCGCGGGCGAAACCCTGGGCGCCGGCCAACGCGCGGCCGCGGAGCGCGCCATAGATGTGGATGGAGCCGCCAGCGAGGATCTCGGCGCCCGAGGAGACCGAGCCGAGGACGGTGACGTCGCCCTTGGGGAAGAGGACGGACTGGCCGGAGCGGACGTGGTCCTCGACGATGAGGCCGGGGGTGGCGCCGGTGTCGGACGGCACGGCGGCGGCTGGCGCGTTGGCGGTTTCGGGCGCGGGCCGCGCGGTGGGCTTGATTTCGACGGCGCCGGTGGGGCGGCCGCCGAGGAGATGGCGGCGGAACGGGGCGGCACAGGGGATGTCGCCGATGTTCTCGACGTCGATCACGGTGATGCCGAGCGCCTCGATATCGGTCAGCAGCGTGGCCACGCCCTCGGTGCCCGGGGAGAGATGGGCGAAATCGACGATCACCGGGCGGGCGTTGAAGAAGCCTGGGGCCTTGGCGATTTGCCCGCGCAGGGCGGCGAGCCAGGGGCTGAGCGGCGCCTCGGGCAGCACGACGAAGGCCATGAAGGAACGGCCGCGGATTCGGATCTGCATCTGAGGGGTGGTATCGCTGGGCACCCCGCCAGGGTGCCGCCGCCCCCCTCTTGCGTCAACGCCAAACCGACGCGGAGACGCAAGATGTTGTGGATATCCTCGATTCGGACCCCCTATGGATAGGGAGACCGCCAAGTCGCAAGGACGACTCGACGGCTGTCAGCGCCCGGTGAGGATTCGGTCGACCAACTGGCGCACGGTGGGCACGAAGCCGTTGCTGTAGAACGGGTCCTGGCCGAAGCGATAGGCGTTGTGGCCGGAGAACATGAGGTTGTTTTCCAGCGCGTCGGCCGAGTCGGTATGCGCCACGTCCTGCAGGGTCTTCTGGATGCAGAAGCTGCGCGGGTCGGCCTTTTTACCGTTGGTGTGGTCGGGCGTGTGCTGTGACCAGTTGGAAAAGCGGCACTGGCTGAGGCAGCCCATGCAGTTGACCTGGTCGGCGAGGATTTCGCGGCCCTTGTCGGGGGTGACGAAGATGAGCGTGCTGTCGGGGGTACGGAGCGCTTCGGTGAAGCCCATCCCCTCCCAGGCGAGCGCGCGGTCGCGGTCGGTGGGGGTGAGGTAGACGATGCGCTTGCGCGGGCCGACGCCAAATTCGGCCTGGTGTTCGCCGACCGGCTCCATGGTGAAGGCGACCTGGCGCTCGTTGCGGCCGCGCAGCTCGCCGATGAAGGCGTTGTTGACCGCCGATGAGTAGAAACCGGTGGGGCTGAAGCGGTTCAGGAAGACGTCGCCCTCCTTGAGGGTGAGCAGGCGCTTCTTCCAGGTCTCGCCGATCGGGCTTTCCTGGGTCAGCAGGGGGCGGGTGCCGAACTGGAAGGCGATGGGGCCGAGCTCGGGGTTGTCGATCCAGTGCTCCCATTCCTCAAGCCACCAGACGCCGCCGGCCATGATGATGGGGGTTTCGCCGAGGCCGAAGTCTCGCATCACCTTGCGCAAGGCGAGAACGCGGGGGAATGGGTCCTCTGGCTTCTGCGGGTCCTCGCCGTTGGAGAGGCCGTTATGGCCGCCGGCGAGCCAGGGGTCTTCGTAGACGACGCCGCCAAGCAGCTCGGAGGCCTTGTGGTAGGCGCGCTTCCACAGGGCGCCGAAGGCGCGGCCGGAGGAGATGATGGGGTAGTAGTGGACGTTGAACTTGGCGGCGATGTCGGCGAGGCGGTAGGGCATGCCTGCGCCGCAAGTGATGCCGTGGATGAGGCCCTTGGCGCCCTCGAGAATGCCGTGCGCTACGCGCTCGGCGCCGCCCATTTCCCACAGCACGTTGGCATGGATGCGGCCGCGGCCGCCGGATATCTCATGGGCGCGCTGGGCCTGGGCGATGCCACCCTTGATGCCGTATTCGATCAGCTCCTCATGTCGCTCGCGGCGGGTGCGGCCATGATAGGTCTGCGGGATGATGCTGCCATCGGCGGCGTAGCTGTCGGCGTTGACGGCGCTGAGCGTACCGGCGCCGCCGCCCGCGGCCCAGTGGCCGGCGGTGGTGCCGTTGGACACGGCGACGCCCTTGCCGCCTTCGACCAGCGGAAGCACGTCCACTCCGCCCATGCGGATTGCGTTGATCGGCTTCATCGTCCCCTGCCTTGTCACCCCGTCGTCACATAGCCGATTCGGCGGTGGCGTGCACGTGGCACCCCGCCGCCGCTCCAGGTAATCGCGTGACGAAGGAAGGAGGCGCTTCTTTTTGAAAAAAGAAGCAAAAACTTTTTATTCCGTTTGGCTATGCCCTCTCCGCGGAGAGCACGAAGCCAAACGGATGAAAGTTTTTTGGTTCTTTTTTTCAAAAAAGAACCGCTTCCTTGCCGTCCTGCGATTGCCTGCCCTCAGGACGCCGGCTGCTCGCCGCCGTCGCCACGCTCGCGGCGAGGACCACGATCCCGATCACGGCCGCCGCGTTCGCGGCCTTCGCCGCCGCCCTCGCGATCGCCGCCCTTGGGGCCGACCTTGTCGGAGATGTCCTCGCCGGTGGCCTGGTCGACCACGCGCATGGACAGCTTCACCTTGCCGCGGTCATCGAAGCCGATGACCTTAACCTTCACTGCATCGCCGTCCTTCACCCCATCGGAGGTCTTGGCAACGCGGCCCTGGGCGAGCTCG
>CAIYPH010000380.1 GCA_903928045.1 uncultured Rhodospirillales bacterium | reverse complement strand
TGCGCCGTCGCCGTCGCCTGAGCCGGTGCCTGCGCCGTCGCCGTCGCCTGCGCCGTAGCCGGTGCCTGCGCCGGTGCCTGCGCCGTCGCCTGCGCCGTCGCCGTAGCCGTAGCCTGAGCCTGAGCCTGAACCGTGATGGCGCCTCAACAGATCAATCTTCGATGTGCTTTTCAAAGGATGCCTCCGCTTTGGCGGTCAGGGGGATGAATTCGATGCAGTTGGTCAGCATGATCTCCGCTGCGCGATTCAACCGGCCGGATTGAATCCCGGATGTCGCAACCGCCGATAGAGACAATGCTCGGTCGCCCCATTGCCACAGCCGCAATGCATCGCTGAGATGACATTCCATCCCGTCCGCCGAGATGAGCGTCCCGATATGGACGCCCGCGCTGTAGGTCCTGACAAGCACTCGCTTGCCGATGAAAGGATTCTCCATTTCTCAATCTCCTTGGTGGCCAGGTCATTCCGGCGATTCAAGCGGTATACCATTCCTTTGCCGGGGTCAATTGTTTTCTTCGAGCTTGAAAGAATTTACCATATACCGTATACCCTCCACATGACACGTGCCGGGCTTAATAAAACCGTGAGCTTCAAACTGACAGACGCGGGTCTGGCGGAAGTCGGGGGCGTCCTTCGTAGCGAGGAAAACCTGAGCGGGTTCGCTCGGGCGGCGTTCGTCAGAGAGATCGACTTCCGCCGCACCGAGGCGAAGAAAGCGAAAAAGGACCCGATATGAGCGACATCCCTCCGCCTGGCTACGTGAGCGCCGATGCATCAGCAATCGAGAAACAGGTTGCCAACGCGGCCGTTACAGGTGTGGCGGCCGTACTGAATGCACCGCCCGGCACCGAACCGTCATGGGCCAAGCCAGCGGTAGCGATTTTCGCTCAGGTGCTGCTTTTGGGCGTCGTGGCGTATGCAGTTTTGACCAAGGATCACGACACCATGCTGATTGCGGTCGGGGCTATCGTCTCGATGGCAACCGGCGCCGGGAACTACTATCTCGGCTCGTCTAGCGGATCGGCGCACAAGACCGGGCTTTTAGCCGCTGCCCCGGCTATTCCTGGAACTGCGCCATGACCGAAGGAACCACCATGAAAACGCTTACCGCTCTGACCGCTGCCGCCATGCTTGCCGGATGCTCTCCCGGCACCAACACCGTGACCACTGGCACCCAGGCGTCCATCGTCTCTGTCGTCGGCAACCTCGGCACGCTTGCCGCGTCGCGCAGCACCACAGCCGCCTCGCTCATTCAGAAGGGCGCGCTGATCTGCGGAAAGGTGTCGTCTATTCCCGGTCAGTTGGCGGAAGATGCGCTGTTCGCCATCGCCAATACGGCGGGCGTACCCGCTTTGGTGACCGGCGCGGCTGCATCCGTCGTGGCTGATGCGTGCGCCGCCATTGGTCTGGTTCCCGGCCCGCTCCCCGCTGGCGTCAATCCCGCGACGGTCCCGGTCATCTCGGTGCCGACTGCGCTCCCGACATCAACCTGATGTTCGGGCGCGCCGTCAGGGCCGAGCAGTTCACTCGCGGTGTCTGCTCCATCCGTACGGAGGGATTCCCGGCAGCAGCCAAAGGTGCCGCATGTTGGCGACATTCACCACTTCGTCGGACGGCGGGAATACTTCGACTGCCCAGCGATTGGACCGGCCGCATTCGGATTTGAGCCGCTGCATCTCATCCCACGTGATATTGGCACCCCATCCCTGACCATCATGCGTTGTGCGATTGATTGTGATCCGCTCGTTGCCGCCGTCCTGAAATATCTGAACTAGAAAACCCCGCGACCGCCGCACCTCGATTGGAAGCGGCGTATTGTTGCGCCATAGCGGCCAATCGCCGCGCGGAACCGGAGTCAGTTCCAACGGCCATCGCTTGTTTTCTTCGTGAACGGCGCGGCGTTCTGCGCGCGACGGGTTAAATGTCATGGCTCTTTCGTCTTTCTGGCCGCGATCTCGTCCGGATCGCCCAAAAGCCATATCGGCGCTCCGGCCCGGAAACACTCGCGCGCTCCTTCTTCTTCCAAATAACAGAGTGTAGTGTACTCGACCGGGCCTAGGCTCTCATGCCACCGGAGTCGGAGCATCCACGGTCGCTTGGAATTAGACGGAGCGGGAACAAGGACGAGGTCAACCATATTTCATGTTTCCGATTCAGATGTCTGTCAAATCGTTAGAGCGTTCGAGATCGTTCATTTCAGAACGACCCAGAATGGAATATCGCACACCGGCCCTGTGCGCTGTCATCCACAAATCAGCGATCGTGCGGCCCGCG
>CAIYPH010000379.1 GCA_903928045.1 uncultured Rhodospirillales bacterium | reverse complement strand
CCTTGAAGCCCGGGCTATGCGTCCGTCGTGTTCGCTTCGTCATGTTCGCTCCTGATCCGCGGCAACATTGCCGCTGTCAGGCAGGAAATCCACCTATCGCTCTGTCCGAATTTCCCGAGCCACCTCTACGCTCGGAGTTCTCCGCACGCGTCGCATGTGCTGCCTCGACCAAATGTGAACATCATCAGCAACATCGCGTGCCGATACCGGGGTTGCTCGGGTCGCGGCCCCGCGCACAGGAACAGGAATTCCCCGTCGTGAGCCGCACTATTTTCGGAACTTTCTCTACGCTCATCAGTCTCAGCGGGACCGCCGACAACCCTGCGACGATCACCCCAGGCTCCCTCCTTCTGGCGGGCCTCGATGCCGCCACCTCGGGCGTGGATTGGACGATCACCAACCAGGGCAGCATTGCCGCGGCGGCCGCGCTCACCGCCACCGGAGGAGGTGGCGGCGCGGTGCTGCGCAGCGCCGGCACGCTGTCGAACGCGGGCAAGATCGCCGGCGGCAGCGGCGGCGGCGGCGGAGCCAACACCGCCCCCGGCGGGACGGGTGGGGCCGGCGCCAGGATGACCGCAGGCAGCCTGAGCAACACCGGGTCGATCGCCGGCGGCGCGGGCGGTGCTGCGGGCCAGGCCGGCGGCACCGGCGGCGCGGGCGGCACAGGCGTGATGCTTGGCGCTGGCTCCGTGACCAACGCCGGCGCCATCACCGGCGGCCTCGGGCATCACTCCAGCTACAACGGCGGCACCGGGGGCGTCGGCGGTGCGGGTCTCGCGCTGACCAACGCGAGCTTGGCGAATAGCGGCACCATCGCCGCTGGCCGGGGTGGCGACGGTAACAACGGAAATGGCGTGTGGGCCTATGGCACAATCCCATCGCTCGCCGGAGGCGACGGCGGCACGGGCGCGTTGCTCGTCAATGGCAGTTTGAGCAACACCAACACCATCGGGGGCGGCCGCGGCGGCGACGCTGGCACGTTTGGTGTTGGAGGAAACGGCGGGGCCGGAGTCGCACTCTCGGTCGGCATCCTGTCCAATGACGGGCTGATCACCGGCGGCGGCGGCGGCGCCAGCGGGTTCAGCTACGGCCGTCATCCCTCGCCCGGCGCACATGGCGGCGCCGGAGGCGCGGGCGCCGCCGTTTCATCCGGCACGTCAACGAATACCGGGACCATCACCGGCGGGGCGGGAGGTACTGGCGGCGATACCGGCGCGAATGGCGGCAGCGCGAGCAGTGGCGGCGTCGGCGGGGCCGGCGTCGCACTATCCGCCGGCAGAATGAGCAACACCGGCCAGATCACCGGCGGTGGTGGCGGCCGTGGCGGTACCCGCAATACATATTGGTTCAACACGTTTATTTCTGAAGGCATAGGTGGCGCTGCAGGGGCCGGGGCCTCGCTCACCGGCGCAACTATGACAAACAGCGGAACGATCACCGGCGGCCGTGGCGGCGACGGCGGCAACAATCCCGATGGCTTCTTCCCCGGATCCGGCGGCGCCGGCGGGGTAGGCGGCGCCGGTGCCTCGCTAGCCAGCGCAACCCTCTTCAATTCCGGTCAAATCATGGGCGGCGCCGGCGGACTCAATGGAAGTGGCAACCAGCACGGCCAGCCCGGCAGTACCGGGGCCGGCGTGCTTGTCGCGGCCAACACGCTCACTGGCAGCGGTTCCGTGCTCGACAACGCCGGCACCATCCTCGGCGGCCCAACCGCGATTTCCGTCGCCGCTGGCGCGACTGCCACCATTGTCGAGGAAACCACGGGGCATTTCTCAGGCGGCGACATTCTCGTAATCGCGGGTGGTACCGCGATCCTGAAACTCGCCAGCGGCCCTGGCACCGGACACCTTGACGCCGGGAAGCTCGTGAATATCAGCCAGATCAACGTCCTCGGAAGCCGCTGGGCAATCGACGGCACCACCATTCTGGCAAGCTCCCCCAACCTGGACATCGCATCCGGCGCTATGCTGCAGGTCCCGACCGGCGGCACTCTGTCTTCGGACGGCTCACTCAACGTGACTGGTGCCGGCCTGCTCGATGTCAGCGGAAACTTGCAGGTATCGCAGAACCTCAACATCCCTGCCGGAACCTCGCCCCTGATCGAAGGCGGCGGCACCGTTTCAATCGCCGGCGCGCTCAACATGGCCGCAGGAGCCACACTCGACCTCAGCGGAACCATGTCGACCCCTGGATCGTTCAACATGACCGGCGGCGGTACGCTGAACATCAATGGAAGTGCGCGGATCGGTGTCGGGGTCTGGGACGACCCGCTGGTGAGTGGCCTCCTGGACATCGAAGACGACACAACCATGACGGCCACGGGGAATATTGCGGCACCTTTTGTCAGAATACACCACGAAGGTGTCCTCGCGGTCCCATCCGGCGGAACGCTCGCGCTG
>CAIYPH010000378.1 GCA_903928045.1 uncultured Rhodospirillales bacterium | reverse complement strand
TTGCTCTACCCCTGAGCTAAAGCGGCTTGGCGCGTCGTATAGCGCAGGGCCTTCAGCATTCCAAGCGCTACGTCTCGCCATCAGGGGATGATGTCGTAGAGCTGCCCCCCACGTTTGAGCAGGCTGCGGGCGACCACCGTGCGATGGATTTCGGAAGTGCCGTCGAAAATCCGATAGATGCGCGCATCGCGGTAGTAGCGCTCAATCGGTAGGTCCTTGCAGAACCCCATGCCACCGAACACCTGCACCGCCCGATCCACCACCCGCCCCAGCATCTCCGCGGCCTGCACCTTCACCATCGCGATGAGATCCCGCCCATCCCGCCCCTGGTCCAGCTCCCAGGCGGCGCGGTGCAGCAGCAGCCTTGCCATCACGATCTCGCTCGCGCTGTCAGCCAGCATCTGCTGGATCAACTGGAAATCGCCGATTGCCTGGCCAAACTGCTGCCGCTCCCGCGCATACTCCGCCATCAGGTCCAGCACCCGCGTCGCCTTGCCAATCGCCCGCGCCCCCACCTGTGCCAGTCGCACCCGCCCCAGCGTCTCAAGCGCGAGCCGCAACCCCGCTCCCTCGCCCCCCAGCAGGCATTGCCCATCCAGCCGCACGTCCTCGAAGCTCAGCTCCACATGGCTGGTCCCGCGCAGCCCCATCATCGGTTGGTCGCGCCCGATCGTGAAGCCGGGCAGGCCCTTATCGACCAGGAACAGCGATATCCCCCGCCCGCCGGCCGACGGATCGGTGACGGCAGAGACCAGGAAGAAATCCGAAAACAGCCCGTCGCTGATGAAGTGCTTGCCCCCCGTGAGCACCCACCCATCGCCATCGCGCACTGCCCGGGTGCGGATCGCCGCTGCGTCGGAGCCCGCGCCAGGCTCGGTGATGGCGATCGAGCAGGTCCGCTCGCCCCGCACCGCCGGCAGCAGCCAGCGCGCCCGCTGCCCCTCGTCGCAGCGCAGCAGAACCTCGTAGACATTGCCGAAGGCGCGACGGATCAGAATATCGGTGGTACGGCCAAACTGCTCCTCCACCAGCATGGTGTCGAGCGCCGACAGCCCTCCGCCGCCCAATTCCTCCGGGATGTTCATCGCATAGAGCCCGAGCGCGCGGGACTTGTCGAAAATCGCCCGCGCCGCCTGCGGGGCCAGCACGCCGCTCGCCTCCACCTCCGCCTCCAACGGCTGCAACTCCGTGCGGATGAAGCCGCGGACAGTCTCGATCAACAGGCGCTGCTCGTGGCTAAGTGCGAAATCCATGGAGGTCCTCCGTGGGACGCGCCATAGCATGCTTCACAGCGGCGGATAGAGGCCAGGGATCATCAGCGCGAGCGCCCGAGCCTACAACCCCTTGGCCCTCTTCCACGCCTCATATTCTGGCCGCGCGGCATCTGACAGCGGATAGTAACGTCGCAGATCGCCCCCCTGCTCCAGCCGCTCGCGGGAGAAATCCTCCCATTCATGGTGCTGCGAGGCATATTCGATCACCTTCGCCGCCATGCCGGCCGGCACCACCACCGCCCCATCGTCATCGGCGACGATGATATCCCCGGGCATCACGGTCACCCCCCCGCAGGCGATCGGCACGTTGACGGCGAATGGCATCAGGTCGGTCTGAGTGTGAAAATTGGGCGTCAATCCCCGCAGCCACATCGCAATGCCGAGCCCCCCAGCGTTCGGCCAGTCGCGGATGCAGCCGTCGATTACCACGCCCTGCCCGCCACGCCCCTTGAAATAGGTCAGCATCATCTCGCCGAAAATGCCGCTCTTCATGTCCCCCCGCGCATCGACCACCACAATGTCGCCGGGCTGGGTGTGGTAGAGCACGTGCCGATGGAGTTGCTTTTCCGGATCGGCGTACTCGTCCTCCCCGTAGAGGTCCTCCCGCTTGGGCATGAATTGCAGGGTCAGCGCTGGCCCGGCAACCGCTCGCCCGGCTGTCCATGCCACGGGCCCAACCATATGGGCGTTACGCACCCCGAGCCGCGCCAGCGACGAGGTCGCCGCCGCGGCACCGATGCCACGCAGCGCCTCAACCAGCGCCGGGTCCGGCCGGGTGATGTCGGGCGTATGGGTCATGGCTCATCCCCGAAATAGGAAGTGCCAGGCCGCACATGCGCGCGCGCGACATCCTCGTTCAGCTCCAGCCCATGGCCGGGCTTGTCGTTGAGATGGATGTAGCCGTCGACGATCGGCTGCCCGCCCACCACCATGTCGCCCCACCAGGGCACTTCATGGGCATGGTATTCCATCACCAGGAAGTTGTTCATCGAGGCGCATACCTGCGCGCCCGCCACCGTGCCGATCGGGCTCGCCACGTTATGTGGCGCCAGCGGGATGTAATAGAGGTCCGCATGATCGGCGACCTTCTTGGCCTCCGCCAGCCCGCCCATCTTGGGGATGTCGGGCGCGATGATGCGGGCGGCCTGTTTCTCGATCAGCTCGCGGAACCCATGCTTGCGGTACAGATTCTCGCCGGTGCAGATCGGCGTCTTGGTCGAATGCGTCACATGCCGCTGCGCCTCGATGTTCTCCGGCGGCACCGGGTCCTCCAGCCAGATGAGGTCGAACGGCTCGACGGCTTGGGCCAGCTTTATCGCGTCGTTGACGTTGAACTTCCAGTGCATGTCCATCGCCACCCACACCTCGGGCCCGACGGCCTCGCGCACGCAGCGCACCACGTCGACCATCCACGCCATCTCTCGCGAGCCGATGATGCGGTTGAATGGCTCGAACCAGCGCCGGCGGGGGTGCGGGTCATCGGTGATGTCGAGCGTGTAGGGATTGAGCGTATCGAGATCGAACTTGATCGCGGTGAACCCCTCGGCCACCACCTCGCGCGCCTTCTTGCCGTAATCCATCGGGTCCGGCGTCTCGCCGGCGTGGCAGTCGGCGTAGATGCGGATCTTGTCGCGGAACCGCCCGCCGAAGAAGGTAGAGATCGGCATTTTGTGCACGCGGCCCAGCAAGTCCCATAGCGCGATCTCGATCCCGCTGATCGCCGTCACCGTGGCGCCGGCCTGGGAACCCTCGCCGGAGAGGCAGCGGATCATCATCTCAACGAGGCGGGCGATATTGGTCGGGTCCTCGCCGAGCAAGACGGGCTTGGCCTGGTGCACCAACTCGGCGACCCCCGCCCCCCAATAGGCCTCGCCGAGACCAGTGATGCCAATATCGGTATCGACCTTCACCAGCACCCAAGGGAAATTCCCCTCGATGATGGCGGTACGGACGTTGGTGATTTTCACTGGGTGCTCCTTCTTGGGAGGGGTCGTTTGCAGGAGAAAGTAATGCCTTCATTTTTTGAAAAAATAAGCAAAAAAATTCTACCCAATTTGCGCGTACCGCGCCCAACCATCCCGGGAGGGTAGCCAACGGCAACGAAGTCCAAAAAAGTCTTTTGGTTCTTTTTGCTCAAAAAAAGAACGTCCTTCGCGCGCTAGTCACGCAACACCCGCCCGCTGGCCGCGTCGAACACATGCAGTTTCGCCTGGTCGAAACCGAGCCAAACCGCATCATCGGCCCGCAGCTTGATATCCGGCCCGACCGAGGCGATCACATTCGCCTCCCCGACGCGGACATGCACGAACGTCACATCCCCCGTCGGCTCCACGGTATAGACCCGCCCGGGAACGCGATCCTCCGCGGCCTCGCGGTGTAGCCCGATCATCGAGTGCCGTGCGCCGAGAATCACGCCCTCCTTCGCCCGCCGTGCCCGCGCCGCGTTGCGCTCTGATAACGCCAGTCGCCAGCCCTCCGACCCGCGCAGCGCCGCGCCCGCTTCGATCACCTCAGCAGGAAACAGGTTCATCGCCGGGCTACCGACGAACCCCGCGACGAACACGTTCACCGGCGCGTTGAACACCGTCTCCGGCGTGTCGTACTGTTGCAGCACACCATGGTTCATCACCGCCATGCGATCGGCCATGGTGACGGCCTCAAGCTGATCATGGGTGACGTAGATGATCGTCGCCTTCAGATCCTGGTGGAAGCGCTTCAACTCGGCGCGCATTTGCACGCGCAGCTTGGCGTCGAGGTTGGAAAGCGGCTCATCCATCAGGAACACTTTTGGGTCCCGCACCAAAGCGCGGCCGAGCGCGACGCGCTGCTGCTGCCCGCCCGAGAGTTCCCGCGGCCGGCGCTGCAGCAAATGCGTGATATCGAGCGAGGCCGCGGCGGCGCGCACCTTGCGATCGATCTCGGCCTTGGCCGTCTTGCGCATCTGCAAGGGGAAGGCGAGGTTCGCGTAGACCGTCTTGTTGGGATAGAGCGCGTAGTTCTGGAACACCATCGCGATGTCCCGGTCCTTCGGGTCGAGCTCGTTGACCTGGCGATCGCCGATATGGATCGTCCCCTCGGTGAGTTCGATCAGCCCGGCCACCAGGTTCAGCGTGGTCGTCTTGCCGCAGCCGGAGGGGCCAACGAGGGCGACGAATTCCCCGTCCTCCACCGTTAGCGATACATCATCCACCGCCACGCTGTCGCCATAGCGCTTGACGATATTGCCGAGAATTACCTGCGCCATGGGCGATCCCTGTCCGTCACGATTTCACCGCCCCATCCGTCAATGCCCGGACGAAATATTTTTGCAGCACCAGGAAAAGCGCCACGACCGGCACGCTCATGATGAAGGAAGCCGCCATCAACCCCGGCCAGTTCGTCGCGTATTCCGTGAAGAACCGCTGCAGCCCGACCGGCAGGGTCAGGCGGTCCTTGTCATTAAGAAACGTCAGCGCATAGACGTATTCGTTCCACGCCATGATGAAGGAGTAGATCGCCGTCGCCGTAATTCCAGGCGCCGAGAGCGGCATGACGATGAGGATGAACGCCTGAAAGCGCGACGCCCCGTCGATCCGCGCGGCCTGTTCGAGCTGAACGGGTATGTTGTCGTAGAACCCCTTCAGCAGCCAGATCGACAATGGCAGGCCGAAGGTGAGGTAGGTGAGGATCAGCGAGGCCTGGGTGTTCACCAGCCCAAGCCAGCGCATCATGATGAACAGCGGCATAAGGAACACCACCGCCGGGAACATGTTGCGCAGCAGCACGGAGTAGAACAGCAGATTACGGCCGGGAAACCGGAAGCGCGAGAACGCATAGGCAGCTGGAACCGCGACCGCGACGCCGAGCACGGTGCTCGCGGTCGAAACCCAGATGCTGTTGAACAAATAGCGCAGGAACTCCCGACCGACATCATTGGCCGGCGAGAGCAACTGCCAGTATTGGTCGAGCGTCGGGTTCTTCGGGATCCACTCCGGCGGGTACTGCAAAGCCGCGAACTGCGTCTTCAGCGAGGTGATCACCATCCACACCATCGGCAGCATGGTGAACACGATGAGCACGGCCAGAAACACATTGCCGCCGAACCGCCAGAAGCCGCGCGCCTTCATCCCCCCCTCCGCTCATCACCCTGGGTGAGGGCGCGGACATAGAAGTAGCCAAGCCCCATCATCACGATGAACAGGATCACCGAATAGGCCGAGGCGAGCCCGAAGCGGATGCGCCCAAAGGCGAGCTGATAGATATGGGTGATCCAGATCTCGCTCGCCCCCGCCGGCCCGCCGCCGGTCATGATGTAGGGGATGGTGAAACTGTTGAGGTTGGTCACCAGCAGCAGCAGCACCGTCACCAAGGTGACGCCCTTGAGATGCGGCAGGGTGATGTGCAGGAAACTCTCGAACGTGCCGGCGCCATCGACGCGGGCGGCGCGCAGCAGATGGTCCGGCACGGTCTGCAACCCCGCCAGCATCATAATCATCGCGAAGGGAAATTCCTTCCACACATTCACCACGATCAACGCCGGCATGACCATGGTGGTGTTATCGAGGAAATTGATCGGCGTGTCGGTAAAGCCAAGCGCCACCGAAATCGCGCCGATCACCCCAAAATCCGAATGATAGAGCCAGCGCCATACATAGGACGCAGCGACCGCGCTGATCACGTAGGGGATCAGCAGAATACCCCGCAGCAGCCCGCGGCCGCGGAACTCGCGGTTCAAGGCCAACGCCGCGCCAAACCCCAGCACGAAGGCGAAGAAGGTGGAAAACACCGTCCACACCAGGGTGTTCCACGTCGCCTCGTGGAAACTGTCGGCGGTAAGGATGCGGCCGTAATTGTCGAGCCCGGTGAAAATCTTGTCTTCAAGCGCCAGATTGGGCGGCGTGTTGAAGAAGGAGAGATAGACCGTGTCGTAGATCGGATAGCCGATCACCAGCAGCATCACGCCCAAAGCCGGCGCGACGTAAAGGTAATCGGCCCGATGCCGGATAACCCGGCGCAGCAGCCCGTCGGATCGTCCGGTCATCGGCGGATCAGAGGTCGGCCAGCAACTCCTTGATCTTCTTCGCCGCATCCTCCGCCGCATCCGACACCGACATTTTCCGCGTCAGCGCGTTCTGCAGCATGTTGGGGATGATGATGTTCATGACCTCGGCGGATTGCGGCAGCACGGGGAACGGAATGCCACTCGGCAACATCGAGGTCGTCACGTTGAGGAACTTGATGGTGTCGAGCCGCTGCTTCATCCACTTGGTGCGGAAGCCGCGGATATTGCCGGGGTTGGAGCTGACCCAGGCGAGCTTGGTCGACCATTCCGGCCCGTTGGTGAACGCGATGAAGGCGCGCGCGGCCTGGAGATCAAGCCCGCCCTCCACGAGATCGGGCTTGAAGACATGCGCGTTGGAACCGCCGAACACCACCGCACGGCGCGCCGGCCCCTTGGGGATCAGGCCATAGCGCATGTTGGCCACCACCGCGTCGGCGGTCTTGCGGTCCTCGCCGGTCGCCTTCTTGGCGCGATCCAGCATGGCTGCGTATTCGCTGGGGTGGCTGATCATCATCGCGAGCTGCCCGGCGATGAACGGGTCCTGGTTCTCCGTCTGCGTGTTGGTCAACGCCGAGACCGGCACCGATTTGTCGCGCACATACATGTCATAGGCCGCCTGCAAGGCCGCCTTGGAACCGGCGTTATTGGCGAAGATCTTGGTATAGGTCGGGCTCGCCTCCGCCTCGTCAAGCGCGCCGCCGCCATAGGCCCAGGCCTGCGGCATGTAGCGGAACGGCGTGTTCCCCGCGTTCACCCGCGCCACCAGCCCGTAGCCATTCTTGCCGGTCTTGTCCTTGATCTGCTTGGAATAACGCACCAGGTCATCCCAGGTCGCCGGCGGGGATTCGGGGTCGAGCCCGGCCTCCTTGAACAGCCCGGCATTCCAGATCAGCGCCATCGTCTCGTTGTTGGTCGGCACCCCGTAGGTCTTGCCCTTCCAGGTCACGGACTTCATGGCGCCCGGCCAGAACTCATCCCGCGCGAAGCCGGCATCCTCCGGCCCGAACTCCCGCAGCTGCCCCTTGGCGGCGAATTCGGAGCCCCACAGGATCGGGAATTTCGCCACCATCGGCGCCGCCTTGCCGAGTGCGGCGGTGCGGGATTTGTTGAGCATCTCATTGTAGTCGAGATTCTGCGTCGTCACCTTGATGTTCGGGTAGGTCTTGGCGAACTCGGCCCAGAACGCGGCGTCAATCTCATGCTCGATCTGCGCCGAGGCCTGATTGGGGCCGACATACCAATAGGTCAGCCGGCCGCTATAGTTGAGCGGCACCACCTTCGCGCACTCGGCCGCCGTATCATATTCGGCGGTCCCCGCAATGCTGGTGATATATTCAGGCGTCCACGTTGCCGCATCAACGCCGGTCTTGCTGCCCTGCGCCGCGGCCTCGCCCGGCAGGCTCGCCGCAACCCCGGCCGCCATGACGCCACCGATCGCCGCGCGCCGAGTCACCTCATGATCTTGCATGACCGTTCCCTCCATCCCTCGCCGCGGGCTGGTCCCGCGATCCCTATGGACGGAGTGTGGCCGCAGCGGGGCCGGTTCGTCAAAGCCTCAATGGGGCAGAAAGGAAGGAAGCGCTTCTTTATGAAAAAAGAAGCAAAAACTTTTCTGTCCACTGGCTTCGCGCCCTCCAGGGAAGGTGCAAAACCAAACGGATAAAAGTTTTTTGGCTCTTTTTTCCAAAAAAGAACCGCTTCCTTCCTGCCCTTCGCTAGACCAAATCGCTCGGCTTAAGCCCGAATTCCTCCAGGAACGGCCCGGCATGATCGATCCGCCCTGTCATCTCATGCGGGCTGCGCGAGACAAGCTGATAAACCGCCTCGGCAATGTTCTCCACCGGCGAAACGCGATGCTTGGTCGCCTCGGTAATGAGCCCATGCACCGCCACCCCCGGGGTGGCAACCAGGCCGGGCGAAATCGCGTTGACCGAGATGTTGTCGGCATAGACCTCGGCGGCCAGCCCGGTCGAGAAGCGCTCGATCGCCGCCTTGCACATGCCGTAGATCGTCCCGCCCGCCCGCGCCGTTGTATAGGGCTTCACCGGATGGATCGCCGCCCCCGAGGAGATCGACACGATCGCCCCCGCCTTCTTGCGCCGCATTGCCGGCAGCACGAGCTGCGAGAGATGCAGGGGCGCCCAGACCTGGACTTCCATCATCAGGTCGAACCGCTTCTTGGGGAAATCCTCGACGGGGATGAAGAACGTCACCGCGGCGTTGTTGATGAGGATATCGATGTCGCCATAGATCAGCTTGGCATCGGCCACCAGGCGCTCGCGGTCCTCGGCCTTGGACAGGTCGGCCTTGATGAAGCTCGCCTCGCCGCCGGCAGCGCGGATACGGTCGATAGTGTCGTTGAGCGTGCCGGGCAGGCGGCTTTCGCCCTCCTCGGCCGTCCGGGCGGTGCAGACCACCTTGGCCCCCTCCATGGCCAGCCGAACGGCGATCGCCTCGCCGATGCCGCGGCTGGCGCCGGTGACCAGGGCGACCTTGCCCTTGAGACTGCCCTCGGGATTGACCTTCACGTCCGCCATCGTTGCCTCCTGTTATTGTCGTGCGGCTCCAGTCTCCACCCGGTTCGGGCGGGGATCAAGAGCCGCGCGACAACAGGCGGGTCAGTCGGCGGTGGCGCCCATCTTGTCGGCAAGCGTCGGCAGGCGCTCGCGCCGGCGGGGCGCCAAGGCGCGTTGCAGACGCTCGAGGTAGAGATAGATCACCGGCGTGGTGTAGAGCGTCAGTACCTGCGACAGCGCCAGTCCGCCGACCATGGCGTAGCCGAGCGGCCGCCGAAGCTCGGAGCCCGGGCCTTCGCCGAACATCAGCGGCAGGCCGGAAAGCAGCGCCGCCATGGTGGTCATCATGATCGGCCGGAAGCGCATCAGGCAGGCTTCGCGGATGGCGTCAAACGGCGCCGCCCCATCCTTGCGCTCGGCGGAAATGGCGAAATCCACCATCATGATGCCGTTCTTCTTCACGATGCCGATCAGCAGAATGATGCCGATCAACGCGACCAGGCTGAGATCATAGTGGAACAGCATCAGCATCAGCAGCGCACCGACGCCGGCGGAAGGCAGGGTCGATAGGATCGTCAGCGGCAGGATGTAGCTTTCATAGAGCACGCCAAGAATGATGTAGACGGTCATCAAGGCGGCGGCGATCAGATAGGGAGTCGAGGCAGTCGATGCCTGGAAGGCCTGGGCGGTGCCCTGGAACGTGCCTTGCAGCGCCACCGGCGTCCCGATTTCCCGGACCGCGGCTTTGACGGCTTCCACCGCCTCTCCGAGCGCGACGCCCTGGGCGAGGTTGAAGGACAGCGTCACCGCCGGGAACTGCATCTGGTGGCCGATCGAGAGCGGCGCAACCCTGGTGTTGTCCACCTTGACGAAGGTCGACAGCGGCACCGCCTGCCCGGTGTTGGACTTCACGAACAGCTTGTCCAGCACGGCGAGGCTGGTCCGCTCCTCCGGCAGTACCTCCATGATCAACTTGTAGGTGTTGATCTGGGTGAAATACTGCGTCACCTGCCGCTGGCCGATAGCATCGTAGAGCGTGTCGTCGATCACCTGCGGCTGAATGCCGAAGCGGGCCGCCGCATCGCGGTCGATCGTCAGCACCGCGGTGGTGCCACCGGACTGCTGGTCGGTGGCGACGTCGCGCAGTTCCTTCAGCTCCTTGAGCTTATTCATCACCTTGGGAGCCCAGGCGTAGAGCTCGCCCACATCGGGATGCTGCAGGGTGTACTGATACTGGGTCTTGGAAGCACGCCCGCCGACGCGGACATCCTGTCCGGCCTGGAGAAAGAGCTGCGCGCCCTCAACCTTGGCGAGCTTGGGCCGCAACCGCGCGATCACCTGCTGGGCGGTGGCGTGGCGCTCCTCCCACGGCTTCAACGAGATGAAGAACTGGCCGTTATTGCCGGTCCGCCCGCCGCCGCCGCCGACATTGGAGGAATAGTTCTCAATCGCCGGATCGGTCATCAGCACGTCGCCCAGCTTGAGCTGGAGCCTGGCCATTTCCTGGAACGAGACGTCCTGCGCCCCCTCGGAAATGCCGATGATCACGCCGTTGTCCTGCTCAGGGAAGAACCCCTTGGGGATGGTGAGATAGAGATGCACCGTCACGCCGACGGTGGCGAGAAACACCAGCAGAGTGATGAATTGGAAGCGCAGCGCGATATCGAGCGTCCGGCGATACCCGCCGAGCAGCAGGTCGAACCCTTTCTCGATCACCCGGTAGATCAGGCCGTGCGTGTTGTCGCCGTGGTGCAGGAAGCGCGAGCACATCATCGGCGTGAGCGTGAGCGACACCACGGCGGAGACCACGACCGCGATCGACACGGTGACAGCGAATTCGCGGAACAGGCGCCCGACGATGCCGCTCATCAGCAGCAGCGGGATGAACACGGCGATCAACGAGGCCGAGATCGAGACGATGGTGAAGCCGATTTCGCTGGCGCCCTTGATCGCCGCGTCCATCGGCCGCTCACCCTCCT
>CAIYPH010000377.1 GCA_903928045.1 uncultured Rhodospirillales bacterium | reverse complement strand
TCCAGCGCCACCGACATGATCTCCCGCCACTCCGCATACCCCAGTTGGAGAAACGGCGTCTGCCGCCGCAGCCCGGCATTGCTCACCACGATGTCGATCCCGCCGAACCGCCCCACCACGCCGGCGATCATCCGCTCCACCGCCTCCGGGTCCGACACATCGGCCAGCGCCGGCACCGCCACCCCGCCCGCCGCCGTGATGGCCGCCACCACCTCGTCGAGCGCCGCCCCATCGCGCCGCCCGTTCACCACCACCGCCGCCCCATCGGCGGCCAGCCGCAGCGCGATCGCCCGGCCGATATTGCGCCCGGCGCCCGTCACGATGGCGATCTTGCCGGCAAGCGGTTGGGTCATGGCGGTCTCCTCCTGCATCCCCCCCTTATGGTGCAGCCCGCCGCACTTGGCTACGATCCCCCCCCGCCCCGGCAACGCGGCCACCCAACGCACGAGGAATCCGGCCATGAAATTCGGCGTCTTCTACGAGCTGCAGCTCCCCCGCCCCTGGACCGAGACCAGCGAGGCCCAGCTGTTCCACGAAGCGCTCGACCAGTTCGAACTGGCGGACCGGCTGGGCTACGACCACGCCTGGGTGGTCGAACACCATTTCCTCGAGGAATACTCCCACTCCTCCGCCCCCGAGGTCTTCCTCGGCGCCGCCAGCCAGCGCACCAAGAACATCCGCCTCGGCCACGGCGTCATCCAGCTCACCACCAACCAGCCGCAGCGCGTCGCCGAAAAGGTCGCGACGCTCGACCTGCTCTCCCGCGGGCGCGCCGAGATGGGCTTCGGCGAGGCCGCCGGCCCCGCCGAGCTGCACCCCTTCGGCGTCCGCGTGCGCGACAAGCGGGACCGCTGGGAAGAGGCGGTCCGCGCCATCATGCCCATGTTCAGCCGCGAGGACTGGGAGTTCCACGGCCAGTCCTATGATTTCCCCGCCCGCAACATCATCCCCAAGCCCATGCAGCGGCCCCACCCGCCGGTCTGGGTCGCCTGCTCCAACATCCAGACCATCGCCAAGGCCGGCGAATGGGGCATGGGCGCGCTCGGCTTCTCCTTCGTCTCCCCCGACGCGGCCCGCGCCTGGGTGCATCGCTATTACAACACCCTGCTGCACCGGCCGGGCCGGCTCGGCGACTATCAGGCCAACCCCAACATCGCCATCGTCAACGGCTTCATGTGCGCCCCCACCGACGCGGAGGCCGAGGAACTCGCGTCCGGCTGGACCTTCTTCATCTTCGCCCTCGGCTATTACGGCCGCAAAGGCGTCGACGCGCCCGGCAAGTCCGACCTCTGGGGCGAGTACCAGGCCTGGCGCCAGACCGACAAGGCGAAGGAAGCCCTGCGCAACGGCCTCATCGGCTCGCCCGACACCATCCGCCGCAAGCTCCGTCAGTTCGCCGATGCCCATGTCGACCAGGTCATCCTGCTCAACCAGGCCGGCAAAACCACCCACAAGGCCATCTGCGACAGCCTCGACCTCTTCGCCCGCGAGGTCATGCCGGAATTCCACGCCATGGAACCCGCCCACGCCGCCTGGAAAGCCGACGTGCTCGCCGGGCGCACCGTGCTCGATGAGCTCAGCACCGAAGGCTACGACATCTACGCCCACCAGAACGCCGACATCGTCCGCCTCACCCCCGACCAGCTCAAGGCGATGATGGCCGCCAAGGACGCCGCGCGGGCGGCGGGGTAGGCCGCCATGCTGATGGCCCATCCCGGCGCCGGCGCCGCCGCCCACCCCGCGGTGGTGTGGTTCGACCTGCTGAACCCCACCCCTGAAGAAGTGCTCGAGGTGGAACACGCCACCGGCCTGCACGTCCCCGCCCGCGAGGAGCTGAGCGAAATCGAGTCGTCCTGCCGCCTGCGCGTGGTCGGTGACGCGCTCTACCTCAGCGCCCCCCTGGTCTTCCGCGCCGAAGCAACGCACATGCCCGGCACCACCCCGGTCGGCTTCGTCCTGACGCCGTCCTTCCTCATCACCATCCGCTTCGAGAAGATGGTGGCCTTCACCCTGTTCACCGACCGCCTCGCCGCCGAGCCGGTCGCCGACGGGCCATCCGCCTTCGTCGGCCTCGCCGAGGCCATCATCGACCGCCTGGCCGACGTGCTGGAAACCGTCGGCGCCGAGCTCGATCGCATCTCCCAACGCGTGTTCCACACCGAGATCAAGGCGGTCTCCAAACTCTCCCGCCCCGTCAACGAGGACGCCGACCTGCGCGCCGTGCTGCGGCGGATCGGCGGCGCCGGCGATCTCGCGTCACGCATCCGCGACGGCCTGCTCGGCATCGGCCGCATCCTGCCCTTCGTCAGCGGCATGCGCGCGGCCTGGCTGACACCCGAACTCCTGCGCCGCATGGAAACCGCCCGGCAGGACATGGCCTCCCTCGCCGATTACGACGCCCACCTCGTCAACAAAGTGCAATTCCTGCTCGACGCCACCATGGGCCTCATCGGCATCGAGCAGAACAACGTCTTCAAAGTGCTGACCGTGGTCTCCGTCATCGGCATCCCGCCAACCCTGATCGCCGGCATGTACGGCATGAACTTCAAGAACATGCCGGAATACGACTGGTCCTGGGGCTACCAGTACGGCCTGTTCGCGCTGCTCCTGAGCGCGGTGGTGCCGTGGCTGTGGTTCCGGCGGAAGGGGTGGTTGTGAGGTCGCCTCCTTGAAGGTTTGACGGGAAGGGTGTTCTTTTTGTGAACAAAAAGAACCAAAAAAACTTTTTGCTCCATCCATGCCGTTGGCGTACTCCCCGCGGATAGGCGGGAGCGGTACCAACCAAAGGGTTAAAAGTTTTTTGCTCCTTTTTTTTCAAAAAAGGAGCCCTTCCTTCCCCACCGCATTGCAAGGCCCACGGCCATTCACTATCCCGGTCGCGACCGCGATGGCCCCAGGGGGCACGGAGGCAAGATGATCGATCCGTTTCTCGAAGCCGAATACAACAACACCCTCAAAGTGCCGGACGCCGCGGACATCGCCGCCGCCTGGGTGCGCGATGCCGCCGCCTTCCGCGCCGCGCATGACCACGCCGAATTCGGCGTCGGCTACGGCCCCTCCGAGCGCCAGGCGATGGATATCTTCTGGCCCGATGCCGGGCGCGCCGGGCCGCTCGCCATCTTCATCCACGGCGGCTACTGGCAGCGCCTGGACCGCAGCTTCGTCTCCCACTTCGCCGCCGGGCTGAACGCCCACGGAGTCGCGGTGGCCATGCCGAGCTATGATCTCTGCCCCCAGGTGAGCCTCGCCACCCTCACCGAGCAACTCCGCGCCGCCGCCCGCTTCCTGCTGGCCCGGCACGGGCGGCTCGACCTCGCGCTCGGCCATTCCGCCGGCGGGCACCTCGCCGTCATGCTCCTCGCCGCCGGCCTGGTGCCGGCGGCGCTGCCGATCAGCGGCCTGTTCGACCTGCGGCCCCTCGTGCACACCACCGTCAATGACGGAGTGCATTTCAACCGCACCGAAGCCTGGCACCTCTCCCCCCTCGCCCTCCCCCGCCCCGCCGGCCGGCTGCACGCACTCGTCGGCGGCGCGGAAGGCGGCGAATACGCCAACCAGTCCCGCCGCCTCGCCCGCGACTGGTCCGGCCGCTGGACGTCGCTCGCCGGGCTCAACCATTTCACCATCCCCGGTGAACTGGTACGGGCGGAGTCGGGGATGGTGGAGATGGCTTTGGCGTTGATCTAGACAGGAAAGGCGTTCTTTTTGTGAACAAAAAGAACCAAAAAAACTTTTCACTCCATCGCCGCCGTTGGCTTGCCTCCTCGGCGCGGCCGAAGCGGTACAAGCCATTGGAATAGAAGTTTTTTGCTTCTTTTTTTCAAAAAAGAAGCGCTTCCTTCCTCTTTCAACGCAAAAAATCTCACTTCACACAGAAAATTCTCCTTGACCGCAAATGTTTGTCGGTCTAATATCTCCGTCATGGCCAACGCGATCACATCCCCCGAGCCCACCCAAGGCGAACCGCATCCCGCGGTCCGTCTGGCCGAGGCCGTGTGCGCGCTGATCGCC
>CAIYPH010000376.1 GCA_903928045.1 uncultured Rhodospirillales bacterium | reverse complement strand
GGTGACCGGTGGCGCCGGCGGCGGGACCGGCGCGGGCGGTGATATATTCGTCCAGCATGGTGGCCAACTCATCATCGGCGCCGGCAGCCTCGGTGCCGGCACGGTGGCCGGTGGCGCTGGAAGTGCGGGCGGCGGCGCGGGCGGCGGTTTCGGCGATGGGCTGTTCCTCCAGGGCACAAACACCACCACCCTCGCGCCATCCGCCGGCCAGACGCTCGACATCGCCGGCGCCATCGCCGACGAGGGCGCCGGCGGCCTGTCCCTGGCCGGCGACGGCATCGTCTCCCTCGATGCCCAATCCAGCTTCGCCGGCGGCATCGCCGTGCAAAGCGGCGCCCTCGCCCTGCGCGCACCGGGCGCGGCCGGCAGCGGCGCCATTACCTTTGGCTACGGCGCCACCGCGACCCTCACCATCGCCCCGGGCGATGTGCCCACGAATATCCTCAGCGGCCTGCTGCCCGGCATCACGATCGACCTGCAGGGCATAGGCGCCGCCACCGCCGCCACACTGGATGCGGGTGGCCTGTTGCAGGTGACTGGCGGCGCCGTCCCAGTGACCCTCACGCTCGACCCAGGCCAGATATTCACCGGCGAGACCTTTCTCACCGCGCCCGATGGCAGCGGCGGCAGCCTGATCACCGCAAAGACCGTCAACAATGACCGCCCGCCCTTCATCTCCGACGCCGGCCCCGTCAGCGGCGACGATCACACCGCGTTCGCCCCGCTCGGCGCCATCCAGGTCGCCGATCTCGATGCCGGGCAGAACGAAAGCGCCACCGTCACCCTGTCCACCCTCGCAAACGGCGAGCTCTCCAATTTCGGCGCTGGCACCTACGACGCCACTACCGGCATCTACACCGTCACCGGCAGCGCCGCGGACGTCACCAGCGCCATCGAGGGGCTCGTCTTCACGCCCACGGAATACCAGGTGCCGTCGGGCCAGGCGATCAGCACCGGCTTCACCATCGGGGTGACCGACGGGACGATGGCCGCGCGCGCTACCACCACCGCGTCGGTGACCGCGCTCAATGACCCGCCCGTGATCACCCTGGCCAACACCGCCGCCCCCCTGGAAGCGTACTGGGGTGTGCCCTTTTACGCCTTCGCCGGCGACGCCATCACGGACCCCGATGCCGGCGCGAACGAGACCATCACCCTCGGCCTCACCGGCTTCGGAACACTCTCGGCGACCAGCCTCACCGGCACCCCCGCCGAGGTGACCACCGCGCTGCAAAGCGTGACGTTCACGCCGGCGCCAAATCCGGCCGCCGCGGGGTTTACGGTCAACTATTTGACTGTCGCGGTCTCCGACGGCATCGCCCCGGCGGTGACCACGAATTCGGTGGAGGTGCTGGCCGGCCTGCCCATCTTCACCGGCACCCGGTCAGGCCAGACCGTCACTGACGGTGTCGTCATGTATCCCTTCACCGGGGTATCCGTCAGCGATTCGGCCGGACTCTCCATCGTCGGGCTCACCGTGTCGATCGATAACCCCGCCACCAACCTACCCACCGGCTCCGCCGGCGTGCTGGTCGGGCCGGGGCTTACCCATACCGGAGTCGGCATCTATACGCTGGCGGTCAATCCCGGTGACAGTTTCGCCAAGATCAGCGCCGAAATCGCCGCGCTCAAGTTCAAGCCGGCGCCTGGAACCGCGCCGGTCACCTCCGTGCTCGTGCTTTCGGCCTTCGACGGCGCCACCACCGCAAGCAATTGGGACACCACGGTGACCGCCTCGCCAGCCGCGCTTGCCGCCGTGCTCGCGTCCCGGCCGCTCGATCTGCTGCCCGCCTTGACCGCGGTGCCGGCACTGTCAGATCATCCGGCCGTCCCGGCGATGCTGTCCGGTGGCACGGTGAGCCAGACCAGTCCCATCTTCACCGACCTGGTGGCGGTGGACTGGCACGCCTTAGGGTAGGCCGCGCTCAGCGGCGGCGGCGCAGGGCGGCGAGGCCGAAGACGGCCGGCCCGAGCAGCAGCATGGACATCGGTTCCGGCACCGCCGTGCCGCCACCGCCGGTCTGGCTCGATACCTTGGCGCCGACATTGCCGGTATTGCCGTTGTTGCCGATGATGTCGCTCGAAAACAGGTAGCCCGCGGAGTTGGCGATGAAGTTGGCGATCGACAGCGTCGCCCCGGCCAGCGCGGTAACGCTGAATTTCAGCGGCCCGACCTGGAGCGGCGGGCTCGAGCCGTTCGGTCCGCCGGTATCGTCCACGGCGTGGCTGAAACTCGTGTTCGAGATGCCCTTGGGCGTTCCCGCCTGCGTGAAGAATGCATTCGGCTGATAGGTTCCGCTGGTGGAATCCCAGGTGTCGATGTTGGTGATCGACACGCTGATCCCCGGCGTCAGATCGAAGGCCAGCGAGTCGCCGGCGCCGGAGTTCACGAACCCCGTATTGGTGACCAGCGTCACCGTCACATCCACCTGGATCGCCGACACCTCGGTCAACGTCACGGTGCCGAAGGGCCCGGTGCCGCAGGTGCCGGTGCAGGCGTCCTGGTCGAGGGTGTAGGTCGCGGTGGCGGCAAAGCCCGGCCCGGCCAACAACGTAACCATGCCCAGCGCAACCAGGCTCGACCAGAGAGAACGAATTCGCAGCATCTTGATACCACCATCGGCCGTATTGGCCGCACAAAGCGCTCAACCACCAATTGCCCGAGCCACCGCCCGGAACTGTTGGTTTTTGGTTAAGCAAATGGCATGCCAAGTGAAATTTTAATTTTATTACAATGAGTTATGCCAGCGATGAGATGTGCGTAGAATCACCTATGTAAAGCCCTGCGACGTCGCGTTCGGGACTACCTCCAGCGCGCCAACCGCGCCGCCGCCTCGGCCATGTCGGCCTCCGGGCCACAATAGCTGAACCGCACGAAATGGTGCCCGCGCTCGCGGTCGAAATCGACGCCGGGCGAGGCCGCCACCCCCGTCTCGGCCAGCATGCGGGCGCAGAATTCGCGGCTGTCATTGGTGCGGTCGGAAACGTCGGCGTAGATGTAGAAGGCTCCCTCCGCCGGTGACAGGCGCGGGAAACCCGCCGCGGGCAGCCGGGCCAGCAGCAGGTCCCGCGAGCGCCGATAGCGGGCGATATTGGCCTCCAGCTCCTCGGTGCACTCGAACGCCGCCTCGGCGGCAACCTGGGCGATATGCGGCGCGGAGATGAACATGTTCTGCGCCAGGCACTCCACCGGGCGCACCAGATCCTCCGGCAGCACCAGCCAGCCAATGCGCCAGCCGGTCATCGAGAAGTATTTCGAGAAGCTGTTCACCACCACGGCGGAGGGGCTGAGTTTCGCGGCGGTGGCCAGCGGCGCGTCGTAGTTGAGCCCGTGATAGATCTCATCGCTGATCAGCCGCACACCGTTCGCGTGGCACCATCCGGCGATCTCGGCGAGCTCGTCGGGATGAAGCATCGTCCCGGCGGGGTTGCACGGGCTGGCCACGATGAGGCCATCGGGACGCGGGTCAAGCCGCTCCAGCATCGCCACAGTCGGCTGAAACCGCGTCTCGAGCCCGGCAGTGAGGATCACCGGTTCGATGCCGAGCGCGGTCAGGATGTTGACGTAGGGCGGGTAGAACGGCGCCGCCATCGCCACCCGGTCGCCGGGGTCGAAAGCGGCGAGAAACGCGAGCGGAAACGCCCCTGACGCCCCCACCGTCACCGCGACCCGCGATGCCGGCACCTCCGCGCCATACCAGTCCGCATAATGCCGGGCGATGCGCGCCCGCAGGCTCGGGATACCCAGCGCCTCGGTGTAGCCGAGCGACCCACCCCCCGCAAGCACCCGCTGCACCGCCGCCACCGCCCCGGCCGGCGCCCCGGTGCCGGGCTGGCCGACTTCCATGCGGATCACATGCGGCGCCCCCGCCGGCAGCGCGGCCTGCCGGGCGTTTGCCGCGCTGATCACGTCCATCACGATGAACGGCGGCGCGGCGGCGCCGCGTCCGGTCTTCAGCGCCACCTCAATTCCCGCCGGTCGCCAGCCCGAATCCCCGCGAATCCGACGTCCAGCCGCAGCTCTCCGGGTTCCCCGCATTGCGGTTGCAGCCAATCACGTTGGCCCGGCCCGGCTCCGGCGAGGCGGCCGGATCGGCGCGGAACACCGGCCCAGGGTCGGCCAGCGAGCGCGCGATCGCCAGCCCGACGGCCACCGGCGCCCCATCCTGCCCCGAGCCACCCGCCATGATGCGGAACTTGCTGTCGCGGCGCTGCGTCACCATCCCCGCCGCCAGCAGCGGCGGCGGCACGGCAGCCGGCGAGGCGGCGAGCAGGATGCCGGTCCCGGCGGCAATCCGCCCGGTGCCGAACAAATTGCCCATCGTCAGCGCGCAGATCACCGCATTGCCCTCGCGGTCGAGCACGCCGAAGCTGGTGCTCGCCGGCAGCGGCGGCAGGCTCCCCGTGGGGGTCACCGCCCCGTTGAGGATCGCCTCCGGCATCGTGCCATCGCGCCGCATCTGCGCCGCCGCGGCCAGGCCGTTGGCTTTCGCTTCGTCCAACGCCCCGGGGTTGCGCGCCAAAGTCGCATAGGCCACCGCCGCGGCGAGCCCGCCATCGGTCGGCAGCAGCGCAATCGCGGTCTGCTCGGTCGAAGGCGCGAACAGCGCCGGCGTCATCCGCGGCAGCGCCTTGCGCAAATCCTCGGCCGTCAGCGCCGCACCCGCCAGCCTGGCTCCATCCAGGAACCGCCGCGACGTCGCGCCGACATAAAGCTCGCCGACCCCAAGCCGCCGCAGCTGCGCGAATGTCGCACCCAGCTCCGGCTGCACCAGCGTCGCGCCCTCGGCGATCGCCCGTCCGCCCGGCAGGAACACCGAGGCCGCCGTAGGGTCCCCCGCCAGCGGGCCGGCGACCACGGAGAGATCGCGCACCAGCGCCCGGCTCGCCGGCACCCCGTCGCGCGCCATCTGCTCGGCCACGCCGATCAGCGCCTCGAATCGCGCGCGCCCATGGCGGGCATGCATCAGGAACAACCCGCGCGCCAGCATCGGCGCCGAGGCCGGCCGCTCCGCTCCCGTCGCCGAGGCAGGCGCCTGGGGCATGAACATGAACGCATCCGGCACCCCGGAGGCCTTCTCGTCGCCGCGGTGGGCCAGGCAGGCCCCCCCGCTGCCGAGTCCGGCACGCGATGGCAGCGTCACCGACAGCGCGAAAATCCCGGCCACCGCGGCGTCGGTCGCATTGCCGCCCGCCGAGAGCACCTGCCGCGCCGCCAGCACCGCCTGCGGCTCATCCCCGCTCACCGCGCCGAGGAAGCCGCTCACGAAGCCGACCGTCCCCTCCTTCGGCTTCTCGCCCCCGAACCACCCGCTCACCGTCGAGCAGCCGGAGGTCAGCAACCCGAATGCCACCGCGACGGCGATCGCCGGATTGGCTATTCTGTGGCCCATGAAGCGCCTGTTCGTCCGACTCGTCTCTGCCATGATGGCTCCGATTGTATTCGCCGCGACTTTGCCGGCATCGTCCGCGCGGGCGCAATCCGCCGCCGGCGGCCCACGCCTCACCTTGATCCGGGACGCCGAAACCGAGACGCTGTTCCGCACTTTCGCCAATCCCTTGTTCCGCGCGGCCGGGGTGGATCCCAACCTCGTCCGCATCATCCTCATCCGGGACAACGCCATAAACTCCTTCGTCAGCACCGGCAACTTACTGTTCGTAAACACCGGACTTGTGATGAAGGCGGACAGCGCGCTCGAACTGGTCGGCGTCCTCGCCCACGAGACCGGCCACATCGCCGGCGGCCACCTCGCCAAGCTGCCCGAGGCCATGCGCGAGGCGATGATCAGCAGCATCGCCGCCATGCTGATCGGCGCCGCCGCCGGCGCGGTCACCCGCGGCGAGGGCCTCGCCTCCGCGGTCGCCGGCCAGCAGATCGCCATGCGCAACCTGCTTTCCTTCACCCGCGGCATGGAGCGCTCGGCCGACCAGGGCGCCATGCAGTTCCTCGACGCCAATAAATGGTCGGCCCAGGGCCTGCTTGACCTGTTCCACCACCTCGAAGGCCAGGAATTCCTCTCCCGCGCCCAGCAGGACCCTTATCTGATGACCCACCCGGTGACGCGCGAGCGCATCGAGTTCGTGCAGAACCACATCGCGACCACACCCTTTGCGAAAAACCCCCTGCCGCAAGGCTTCGACGCCGGCTTCCTGATGGTCCGCGCCAAGCTGCAGGGCTTCCTCCAGCCCAGCTCCGTCACCCTGCGCGCGATCCCCGAGAACGACGCCTCGCCGCCCGCCCGCTATGCCCGCGCCATCGCCCTGTTCCGCCTCGGCCACCTCCCCGAGGCCCTCGCCCTCATCGATGGCCTGCTCGCCGCCCAGCCCTCCAGCCCCTGGCTCTACGAGCTCAAGGGCCAGATGCTGTTCGAGAACGGCCGGGTGCGCGACAGCCTCACCCCCTACCGCGCCGCCATCCGCCTCGCCCCCGAACAGCCGCAGATCCGCATCGCCCTCGCCCATGCCATGGTCGAAACCGGCGACCCGCTGCTGCTCCGCCCTGCAATCCAGGAGCTGCAATCCGCGCTCGACAAGGAACGCGACAACGCCGACGGCTGGCGCACCCTCGGCACCGCCTGGGGCAAACTCGGCGACACCGCCCAGGCCAACCTCGCTCTGGCCGAGGCGGCGATGGCCAATGACGACATCCCCACCGCCCGGCATCTGGCCTCCCGCGCCGAGAAATCCCTCCCCCCCGGCCCCGCCCGCCTCCGAGCCACCGATATCAGCAATGCCGTGAAAAAAGAGAACCGCAGCGGGTTTTGAGCTACTAGCGTCTGTCGGGGCAGGCGGAGTCGTTGGAGCCGGATAAACCAGGGCAATCCCGAGAAGGAAGGAAAGCAGTTCTTTTTGTGAACAAAAAGAACCAAAAAACTTTTTCGCTCCTTTTTTTCAAAAAAGGAGTGCTTCCTTGTTCACCCGGTCGCCCAACGGATAAACAGTCGCTCGAACCAGGCCCCGTAGACGCGCCAACCGGACAAGGACCACCCCACATGCCCCGCCTGCCCGCCTTGGCCCTCCTGGCCGCGCTGCTCTTCCCGCTCGCGGCCACGGCCCAGCCAAGCGCCGCGCCGTCCAGCTCCGCCCTCCCCAGCGCCTTCAGCGAGGCACAGCGGCGCGAAATCGTCGAGATCCTCCGCCACGCCTTGCGCACCGACCCCTCGATCCTGCGTGACGCGGTGGCCGCCATCCAGGCCGAGGACAAGCGCAGCGAATCCGCCGCCGCCGGCGCCGCCATCGCCCGCAACCTCGACGCCCTCACCCGCGCGCCGGGCGATCCCGTGGTCGGCAACCCCAACGGCGACGTCACCGTGGTCGAGTTCTACGACATCCGCTGCCCCTATTGCCGCCGCATGCTCCCCACCATCGCCGCCCTGCTCAAAAGCGACCCCAACATCCGCCTGGTCTACAAGGACATCCCCATCCTCGGCCCCGGCAGCGTCATCGCCGCCCGCGCCGTGCTCGCCGCCCAACGCCAGGGCGCCTATCTGCGCATGCATGACGCGCTGATGTCCGGCCCCGCCCAGATCGACACCGACGTGGTGAAAGCCACCACCCAGCGCCTCGGGCTGGATTGGGAGCGCCTGCAGCGCGACATGGCCGATCCCGCCATCCAGGCGCGGCTCGAAGCCAACCTCAAACTCGCCCGCACCCTGGATATCGAGGGCACCCCGGCCTACGTGATCGGCCAGCAGCTGCTCCCCGGCGCCGTCTCCCTGGCCGACCTCAAGGACATGATCGCCCTCGCCCGTCGCCGCTAGCGCCGCTATATCCGCATCCCCAGCCGCACCGAGAGACCCAAGATGTCCGACCCCTCCGTCATCGCCACCCGCCGCGGCCGCATCGGCCATCTCCTGCTCAACCGGCCCAAGGCCCTCAACGCGCTCGACATCCCCATGCTGCACGCGATGACCGCCGCCCTGGCCGCGTGGCGGGACGACCCTTCGGTCCACGCGGTGGTGGTCGAAGGCGCCGGCGGCCGCGCCTTCTGCGCCGGCGGGGATATCCGCGCCATCCGCGCCTTCGCGATGGCCGGCGAGCACCACACGGTCGCCGAGTTCTTCGGCACCGAATACGCGCTCAACGCGATGATCGATGAGTATTCCAAGCCCTACATCGCCATTATCGACGGCGTCTGCATGGGCGGCGGCATCGGCCTTTCCGTCCACGGCGATATCCGCGTCACCTCCGAGGCCGGGCTGTTCGCCATGCCGGAAACCGCCATCGCCCTGTTCCCCGATGTCGGCGCCACCTTCATGCTCCCCCGCCTCCCCGGCGCGCTCGGCATGTATCTCGGCCTCACCGGCGCCCGCCTGCACGGGGCGGACGCGGTACACGCCGGCCTTGCCACCCACTACATCCCCCCGGCCGCCATCGCCGGCCTCGCCGATGCCATCGCGGCCGACGGCCCCGCCGCGGTGGCGGCACT
>CAIYPH010000375.1 GCA_903928045.1 uncultured Rhodospirillales bacterium | reverse complement strand
GTATTTCAGCAGCACACCCAGCGTCTCATCCACCGACTCCGGGGTCAGCTCATGCTGGTCGAGATGGGTCAGCGCGCTCGCCCAGTCGATCGTCTCGGCCACTCCCGGCAGCTTGAACAAATCCTCCTTGCGCAGGCGTTGCACGAAATCGACGATCTGGCGCGACAGCGTCTCGGCCACGTTCGGGGCCTTGCGCGCGAGGATCTGCCGCTCGCGGCCGGCGGAGGGGTAGTCCACCCAGTGATACAGGCAGCGGCGGCGGATCGCGTCATGCACCTCCCGCGTTCGGTTGGAGGTCAGCACCACCACCGGCGGCGTGGCGGCATGGATGGTGCCGTATTCCGGCACGGTGAGCTGGAAATCGGCCAGCAGCTCCAGCAGAAACGCCTCGAACGGCTCATCGGCGCGATCCAGCTCGTCGATCAGCAGCACCGCCGGCGGCAGATCGGGGTCGATCGCCGAGAGCAGCGGGCGAGCCTGAAGAAATGCGCGACCGTAGATATCGGACGAGAGCGCCGTGCGATCGGCGGCCCCGCTGGCCTCGGCGATGCGGATCGCCATCAGCTGGCGCGCATGGTCCCACTCATAGGCGGCGGCCGCGAGGTCGAGCCCGTCATAGCATTGCAGCCGCACCAGGCGGCGGCCGAGGCCGGCGGCGAGCACCTTGGCGATCTCGGTCTTCCCCGTCCCCGGCTCCCCCTCGAGGAACAGCGGGCGGGACATGGCGAGTGCGAGATGCACGGTGGTGGCGAGCGCGGGGTCGGCGACGTAGCCGCCCGCTTCCAGCAGGGCGGCGGTCTCGGCGACCGATGCGGGGAGGCTCATTTCAGCATTCCGATCAGCAGCACGGCGAACACCGCGGAGCCGGCCCAGGCGATCAGCGGCAGGCCGAAGGGTTCGATCGCAATCGGGGTGGGCGTGGGGAGCGGCGGCGGAGCGGCTTCCTCCGCGGCCGCCTCGGGGACGGCGACCTGGGCGGCGAAGCGGTCGAAAAAGGCGTCGGCCATCTGCTTGGCGGTGGCGTCGATCAGGCGGGCGCCGAGCTGGGCGATCTTACCGCCGACCTGGGCCTTGACCTCGAACGTCAGGATGGTCGCGATGCCATCCGCGGCGAGCGCCACCTTGGCGCCTCCCTTGGCGAACCCGGCGACGCCTCCCTGGCCCTCGCCCTCGATGCGGTAGCCGTTGGGTGGGTCGAGATCGAGCAGGTTCACCTTGCCGGCGAATTTGGCGGAGATCGGGCCGATCTTCACCGAGGCGGTGGCTTTCAACACGCTATCCCCCTCGCGGACCAGCGTGTCGCAGCCGGGGATCGAGGTGCGGAGCACGTCGACGTCATTGAGAGCGGCCCAGACCGCGGCGCGGGGGGCGGCGATGCGGCGTTCGCCGGTCATATCCATGGGGTCGATGCTCCGTTCGGCGCGCCGATATCGATTGCGCGGGCGGTGGGTAACTTATAGGGGTGGCTGCATGCATCCAACCCCCCACGCATCAGAGGGATTGCCGTTTCTCGGCATGCTGCTGTCGATCGCGCTGTTCCCGATCGTGGCACCGCGGTTCTGGCATCGGCATATGGGCAAGGTGGCGATTGCCTGGTCACTCGCCTCGCTGGTTCCGTTGGCGGTGCTGGAGGGGGTGGACGTGGCGCTGCTGGGGGCCTGGCAGGCTTTGCTGGCGGAGTATCTGCCATTCGTGACGCTGCTGATCGCGATGTACGCGGTGGGGGGCGGCATTTTGCTGGAGGGCGGGCCTTGGGGCACGCCGGCGGGGAATACGGCGCTGATGGCGATCGCGGCGGTTCTCGGCGCGATCCTCGGGCCGGTGGCGGTGTCGATGGTGCTGATCCACCCGTTGCTGCGGGCGAACGCGCATCGGCGGGACAAGGTGCATCTGGTGGTGTTCTTCATCGTGCTGGTGGGCAACGTGAGCGGGGTGACGACCCCGCTCGGCAATCCACCGCTGTATATCGGGCTGTTGCAGGGGGTTCCGTTCACCTGGCCGCTGCGGATGCTGCTGATCCCCGGGCTGGTGCTGATGGTTCCCCTGTTGGGGCTGTTCTGGTGGTTCGATCGGCGGTCGGCGGCGAAGGACCCGGTTCCCGCGGCGCGGCGGCGGCTGCATTTTCGTGGGGTGACGAATCTCGGGCTGCTGGCGGTGGTGGTGGCGACGGTGGTGGCGCAGAGTCTGTGGCCGGTCGGCAAGGTGCAGATGCCGGGGGCTGTGGTGGCGGGGGAGCAGTTCGCGGGGGCGTTCCTGTTTCTCGCGGTGGCTTCGGTTTCAGCGCGGAAGACGGCGTTGGCGATCCACCAGGCCAATATGTTCACCTGGGGGCCGATGGTGGAGGTGGCGAAGCTGTTCGCCGGCATATTGGTCACCATCGTCCCGGTGCTGGCGATGTTGGAGGCGGGACGGGCGGGGCCGTTGGGGCCTTTGCTGGGGTTGACGGCGGATGCGGCGGGGCGGCCGATTCCGGCGGTGTATTTCTGGTTTTCCGGCATTCTTTCGGCCTTTCTCGATAACGCACCCACCTATTTCCTGTTCTTCCGCCTCGCCGGCGGGGAGCCGGGGCGGTTGACGGGGGAGTGGGCGACGACGTTGATGGCGATGTCGGCGGGGTCGGTGTGTTTCGGGGCGCTGACCTATATCGGCAATGCACCCAATATGATGGTGCGCGGGGTGGCGGCGCATCGGGGCGTTCGCATGCCCGGATTCTTCGGCTACATGGCGATGGCGTGCGGGCTGTTGTTGCCCGGCTTCGTGGTGCTGACCGTGCTGTTTTTTATCTGACGGAGTTTTCGATGACCTATCTCCTCGCCGACGGCAATCCCTCCGAGCATGCGGGGCTGCGCTTCCGCCGGGCGGTGGAATCGCCCGGGATTTTGCAGATCCCCGGCACCCATAACGGGCAGGCGGCGTTGCAGGCGAAGGCGGCGGGGTTCGATGCGCTGTATCTTTCGGGGGCGGCGATGACGGCCTCGATGGGGTTGCCGGATCTGGGGATCATCACCGTGGACGAGGTGTGTTTCTTCGTGCGGCAGGTGGCCCGCTCGTCGGGGCTGCCGGTTTTGGTGGATGGGGATACCGGGTATGGCGAGGCGCTGAATGTGATGAACATGGTGCGCTGCTTCGAGGATGCGGGCGCGGGGGCGGTGCATATCGAGGACCAGTTGCTGCCGAAGAAATGCGGGCACCTGAACGACAAGAAGCTGGCGGACCCGCATGACATGGCCGCCAAGGTGGCGGCGGCGCGGAAGGCGCGGCGGCATCTCTATATTATCGCGCGGACCGATGCGGCGGCCTCCGAGGGGATGGATGGGGCGGTGGCGCGGGCGAATATGTATCTCGATGCCGGGGCGGATGCGATTTTTCCGGAGGCGTTGAACACGGCCGAGATGTTCCGCGAATTCGCCAGCCGGGTGAAGGCGCCGTTGCTGGCTAACATGACGGAGTTTGGCCGGACGCCGTTTTTCACGGCCAAGGAATTCGAGGAGATGGGCTACAAGATGGTGATCTGGCCGGTCTCGTCGCTGCGGGTGGCGAACAAGGCGCAGGAGGAGTTGTACGCGGCGATCAGGCGGGACGGGGGCACGCATAACATGGTGGAGCGGATGCAGACGCGGGCCGAGCTGTATGCGAC
This sequence comes from uncultured Rhodospirillales bacterium, assembly GCA_903928045.1. The sequence continues at coordinate 591 of CAIYPH010000375.1, read as the reverse complement.
CATCGGGTATCACAATTACGAGGCGCTGGACGCTTCGATCGTGACGACGATCATCCCGCAGGCGATGCCACAAATTACTGGTTGATTTCGATATCGTAATGAAATGGGCGTGACGATGCGGCGCTGATTTTCGCGCTTTTTGCCGCGTGGGACCGGCGGTTCGGGGCGTGGGGCGGGCCGCGGCGTGAAGCCGGTTTCGCGCGGGGGCGCGGGGTGATTGGACGGAGTGCGGGCGTGGTGCGGACGGACTCCGGGCGCGGGTTGGCGTTTTTGCGTGGGGTGGGGGAGCGCGGCGAGGCGCTGCATGAGGGCGGCAAATTCGCGGGCGGTGGCCTGGAATTCGCGCCATTCCGCGCGGGCGGGCGGCCAGAGGCGCCAGAGCAGGCCGGGGCCGCCGCCGATGGCGTCCACCAGGCGCAGGACAAGCTCCGCCAGCAGCAGCGCGGGGTGCGTGCTTTGGGTGGGCCCGGGGGATGTGGTCGGCGCGTTCATGGGGGTATGTCTAACTTATGACGTTAGATTAGTCAATGACTTTGGCTCTATTCTCGTATTCTATGCGTAGGTCTGAATTGCGGCGTTGAGACATGCTCT
>CAIYPH010000374.1 GCA_903928045.1 uncultured Rhodospirillales bacterium | reverse complement strand
GCTGAAGCACCATCCAGCGCTGATCGGCTTTCTCGAGCGGCTGCTGGGGGGTGACATCCTTGCCCATCCCCGCGTGCTGATGCGCAATATCTTCCCCTCCAAGGACGCCTTCACCACCAAGTCCCATCAGGACTATCCGAACGTGCAGGGCACCACCGAGGTCTATACCGCCTGGATGCCGCTGATCGACTGCCCGATGGAGGTCGGCCCGCTCCAGGTCGCTGCCGGCACGCATGGCGGCGAGGTGTTCGATTTCCATATCGGCGCTGGGGCCGGGGGGATCGAGATCGTCGAGCAGTTCGAGGGGCGCTGGGCGACTCGGGAATTCCGCCAGGGCGACGTGCTGTTTTTCCACAGCCTCGCCGTGCACAAGGGCATCCCCAACCGCTCGGACAAGCTGCGCATGTCGATGGATGTGCGCTACCAGCTGGCGAGCCTGCCCTTCAACCCCGACAACGCCAATGCCGACGCACAGCCGCTGCCGTGGGACGATATCTACGCCGGCTGGAAATCGGATGAGCTCAAATACTACTGGAAGAAGTTGCCGCTGAACCTCGTGGAGTTCGACCGCCAGTGGTTCGACAAGCGCGACGCCGAGGGGTTTGCGCTCGGCGAGGCCGGCGATCCGCGCGCGGTCTCGGTGCTGCAACGCATCGTCGCCCGGGACGCGGACCCGGCCAAGCGCGCCCGCGCCCAGGCGCTGCTCGATAAATTGGAGATCGTCATATGATGCCTGACCCGATGGCCGCCTTCCGCCTCGACGGCAAGACCGCGCTGGTGACCGGCGCGCGGCGCGAGATCGGCCGCGCCATCGCCCTTGGTCTCGCCGGGCTCGGCGCGCGGGTGGCGGTGCATCATCTGGGGAACGACGAGGAAACGCGGGACGCCGCCGAGGTGGTCGCCACCATGGCAGCCGCCGGTGCCGAGGGCCGTGCCTTCGCTGCCGATTTCGCCACCGATGACGGTGCCGCACATCTGGCGCGCGACGTGCTGGCGGCATTCGGGCAGGTCGATATCCTCGTCATCAACGCCTCGATCGAGTTGGTCGAGCCGTGGACCGAGATCACCCGCGAGCGGTTTGACCGACAGATCAACGTCAATCTGCGCAGCACGATGGATTTGTTCCAGGCGCTGATCCCGCCGATGGAGGCGCGCGGCTGGGGCCGGGTGGTGACGATCGGCAGTGTGCAGCAGACGCTGCCGCATCCCGGCATGCTCGTCTATGCCGGCGCGAAGGCGGCGCAGCACAACTGGGCGCTCAACCTCGCGCGGCAATGCGCAAGCAAGGGCGTGACGGTGAACAACCTCGCCCCCGGCATCATCGCCACCGCCCGCAACCGCGACCAGCTCGCCGCCGCCGGCGAGGAGCTGCGCCAGAAGGTGCCGGTGGGGCGGCTCGGCCGGCCGGATGATCTGGTGGGGGCGGCGATGCTGCTGTGCTCGGATGCCGGCAGCTACATCAACGGGATCAGCCTGGTGGTGGATGGCGGCCGCAGCGTCGGGCTCTAGCCGGCGAGTGCCGCGACGCAGCGGGTGAAGGCGGAGAGATCGCTCCAGCGGGCGTGGTGGCCGGGATCGGCGGTGAAGATGGCGCCGCCGGACGCGATGATGGCGCCGTCGATCATCAGATTGTCGTGCATGCCGAAGGCTTCCAGCAGCATGCCCTCGCCGTCACGCCGCTCACCGGCGGCGTCGGTTGTTGCGCCGGTGAATTCGGTGCTGCGGGTGAGGAAGTCCGCGGGGTCGTTCGACCAGCCGAAGACCGGGCGGCCGAGGGCGCGCATGTAGCCGATCTCGAACACCGTGCCGGCATCGGCGCTGGGGCCGCGGAATGGGGTGAGATTGGCGATCAGCGCGTCGCAGCCGAGGATATGGCGCTCGTTGCAGAGGGCGATGAAACGCGCCTGCGGGAGCGCGCGCCACGCCTCCGGCACATCCTCCGGCGCATCGAGCGGCGACACCCCGATAAGGCCGTGCTCGGCGCAGATCCGCTTCAGCCTGGCCGCGCGGGCGAAGGGGTCGGGGAGGAACACGTCGGGGCCGGCCAGATAGATGCGCATGGGCGGGAACTAGAGTTTGGCCGGCAGCGCCTGCTCGGCCCGCTCCAGGACCGCCGCCGCGCCCTCGGCGATGCGGCCAGCCTCCACCGCGTCGCCGCCATCGAGGGCCTGCATCATCGCGCGCATCGCGGCCTCGAATTCGGCCAGCCCGTAGCTCCCGGCCATGCCGGCAAGCGCGTGCGCTGCTTCGTGCAGGGCTTTCGGCGTGACGCCGGGCGCGGTGATATCGGGGAGGCGCTGCCGGATCTCGACGATGCAGCGGCCCAGGAGACGCTCGAACACGCCGGGTGGCAGGCCCTCCCGCAGGGCCGCGACGCGGGCGAGGTCGATCGGTTCGAGCGCCGGCGGCCGCGCGACGGGGCCGGACGCCGCGGGACGGTCGGTGTCCATCTGCCGGCGTATCGTCTCCATCAGCACCTCCGGCTGCACAGGTTTGGTCACAAAGCCGTCGAACACCCCCGCCGAGGCGGCATCGACATCCGCGCCGCTGCTGCCCGTAAGGGCGATGATCCGGGCTTGCGCCGCTGGCGGGTGAAGGGCACGGATGCGGCGGGATGCGGTGATGCCGTCGATCCCGGGCATGTGAATGTCCATCAACACGACGTCATAAAGGCAGCGCCGGCACATTTCCACCGCTGTGATGCCGTCCGCCGCGGTATCGACGCGATATCCTTCGCGGCGCAGCAGAATGGCGGTCAATTCCCGGTTTGGCGCGAGGTCCTCGACGACCAGGATAACGCCGCGCCGGGCCGGGCGATCGGCGGGCATCGCGGGCGGATGGGCGGCCTCCTCCCTGAGCGGGGCGATCGGCAGGGTGAACCAGAAGGCGTTGCCGTGGCCCGTTGCGGCGAGGCCGATCTCGCCGCCCATCAGCGCGACCAGCCGGGCGCTGATCGCCAGCCCGAGGCCGGTGCCGCTGACGGCGCCGAGATCGGCGGAGCGGAGGCGGGAGAACGGCTGGAACAGGGCGGAGGCCTGCGCCGGGGGGATGGCGGGCCCGGGGTCGGTGACGGTCAGGTGCAGCGTGCCGTCCCGCGCCTCGGCGCCGAGGGTGACGACGCCGGGGTTCGAGTATTTGATCGCGTTGCTGAGGAGGTTGATCAGCACCTGGCGGACCCGGCCGGCATCGCCGTGCTGGCGGTCCACGATGGCGGGCGGGATATCGATGACGATCGACTTGTCACGGGAGGCGGCCTGGGAGGTGAACAGGCCGGCGGTCTCGGTGAAGAGTCCGCGCAGGGAGTAATCCGCCGGGCGCAACGCGAGGCGGCCCTCCTCGAGGCGGGACATGTCGAGGATGTCCCCGGTGAGATCGAGCAGAACGGCGGTATGGGTGCGGGCGATGTCCACCAGCCCGCGGCTCGCTGCCGGCAAGGTATCGTCGACGATGAGGCCGAGGCTCTGGCTGATGGCATCGAGGGGCGCGCGCAGCTCGTGCGTCACCATCGCGACGAATTCCTGGCGCTGGCGGGCCGCCGCGGCGGCGGCGGCCACCGCAATGCGCTCGGCCGCCAGTGCCAGGCGGCGCTGGGTGATGTCGCTGTAGAGGGTGATGAAGCCGCCGCCGGGCATGGAGGTGCGCCGGGTTTCGATCACCCTGCCATTCGGCCGCACGCGCTCGACGACCGCCGGGCCCTGGAAGGAGTCCAAGGTCGCCATCCGCTCATCGACCGCCGCGGTGATCTCGGCGTCGGAGGCCATGGGGCCGAACTCGCCCGCCTCGGCCTGGGCGCGCAGGATCTCGGCCATCGGGGTGCCGACCTTGAGCACGTGCTGGGGGACGCCGATGATGATGGCGAAGCGGGCGTTCCACTCGACGAGACGGGCCTCGCCATCCAGCATCATGATGCCGTCGGTCATCGCTTCCATCGCCTTGCGGAACTGCGCGGCCTGGCGCTCCGCCCGGTCGCGCTCGCGATCGGCATCCTGCCGGGCGAGGTCGGCGAGGCTCACTTCATGGCGAACGCGTGCGGCAAAGCGGCGGGAGGACCCGAAGCTCCAGCCGGCGAAGGCCGCGCCGACCACGATCCCGAGCAAGCCCAGCAATGCGCAGAAATCCGTCGCGGTCACCCAATGTCCTTCGCAAGGATGCGGCGAGGTTACCGGCAGGCGCCGCGGATTGCCAGTCGGTGAGGGCTTAGCCCATCAGCGCCGGGAGGTCGATCCACGACAAATGGCCGCCCTTGCCGGCGCCGGTATCGAGGAAGATGGCGCTGCCGCCCGCGGTGCCCGGACAGAGCCAGGGGCGGCCATCGCGGCTGCGCCGATCGTGCCCGCAATAGACGGTGAAACCGGCGGGAATGCGGTCGACCCAGGCAAGGCTGCGCTCGGGGTAGCCATCGGGCTGGGTGCGCCCGGTCGGCTCGCCGTAGAGGGCGCGCGCCACCGGACCCTCCGCCCGCCCGGCGAGGCCGCGCGGGGCGGGGTGATCGAGCATGGCGGTGTGGAAACCGCCATGAACGAAGACGATGCGGCCGGCACGCAGCCACAAGGGCGCCGCGGCGATGGCGCGCGATGTGCGGTCGCGGAGGTCCGGATCGAGGCCGGCCAGCGTGGCCGTCAGTTCGGGGCCGATGGTCACGGCGTGGCCGGCCAAGGCGCGGCCGAGCTTGTGATCGTGGTTGCCGAGCAGGAACAGGCCGCGGCCTTCGTCCTGCATGTCGAGCGCGAGGCGGAGCGCGCCGGCGCTGTCGGGGCCGTTATCGACGAGATCGCCGAGCTGGATGACGAAATTGTCGGTGGCGAGCGCGGCGCGGAAACCGGCGACGTCGCCGTGCACATCACCAACCACCCGCAGCCCGCGCCGGGCGGGCAGCATCGTCATCGCGTCATTCGCCGTGCCATCGCCCGTGCCCCCGATCCGTTCCACCCCTTGTAGTCCGGGCGGGGCCTGCCCGGCAAAGCGCGCCGGGCAGGGGTGAACAGGCTTCCTTTCACCGGGTGGGCGTCGCTGCTATAGACCCCGCTCTCGCCGGGTCGCCGGCGGGGGAGTCCGAAGGAACCCGCCATGGCCCGCCGCCGCCAGCTCTACGAAGGTAAAGCCAAGATCCTGTTCGAAGGCCCGGAGCCTGGCACCCTCGTGCAGTATTTCAAGGACGACGCCACCGCCTTCAACGCGCAGAAAAAGGGCGTGATCACCGGCAAGGGGGTGCTCAACAACCGCATCAGCGAATACCTGATGACGCGGCTGGGCGAGATCGGCGTGCCGACGCATTTCATCCGCCGCCTCAACATGCGCGAGCAACTCATTCGCGAGGTTGAGATCATCCCGGTCGAGGTCGTCGTCCGCAATGTCGCCGCGGGCTCGATTTCCACCCGGCTCGGCATCCCCGAGGGGACGCGGCTGCCGCGCTCGATCATCGAGTACTACTATAAGAATGACGCGCTGGGCGATCCGATGGTGGCCGAGGAGCACATCACCGCGTTCGGCTGGGCGCATCCTCAGGATATGGACGATATCGTCGCCTTGACGTTGAGAATAAACGATTTCCTCTCCGGCCTGTTCCTCGGCGTCGGCATCACGCTGGTCGATTTCAAGATCGAGTTCGGCCGGCTGTGGGAAAACGAGGACATGCGGATCGTGCTGGCCGACGAAATCAGCCCCGATAATTGCCGCCTGTGGGACAGCAAGACCAGCGAGAAGATGGATAAGGATCGCTTCCGCCGCGATTTGGGGAAGGTGGAGGAAGCCTACCAGGAAGTCGCCCGCCGGCTGGGCATTCTGCCCGAGGCGGGTATGCGAGACCTCAAGGGACCGGAGACGATGCAGTGATGAAGGCTGTTGTAACGGTGATGCTGAAGACGGGCGTGCTTGACCCGCAGGGCAAGGCGATCGGCCAGGCGTTGCACGGGCTGGGTTTTGCAGGCGTCGGCGAAGTGCGGGCGGGCAAGGTGATCGAACTCGAGCTCGACGAGACGGACCCGGCCAAGGCCAAGGCCAGCGCCGAGGACATGGCGCGCAAGCTGCTCGCCAATACCGTGATCGAGAGCTTCAAGGTGGAGATCGCCTGACATGAAGGCCGCCATCGTCGTCTTCCCCGGCATCAACCGCGAGCGCGACATGGCGATCGCGCTGGAAACCTGCTCCGGCCACAAGCCGCGCATGGTGTGGCACAAGGAGACCGACCTTTCGGGGCTCGATCTCGTGGTGATCCCCGGCGGCTTCTCCTATGGCGATTACCTGCGCTGCGGCGCGATGGCCTCGCAATCGCCTGTCATGGGGGCGATCCGCGCCCATGCCGCGCGGGGTGGGCATATTCTCGGCGTGTGCAACGGCTTCCAGATCCTCACCGAGGCCGGGTTGCTGCCGGGTGCGCTGCTGCGCAATGCCGGGCTGCGCTTCCTCTCGATGGACTGCCATCTGCGCGTTGAGCGCGCCGACACCGCCTTCACCGGGCACTATCAGACCGGCGCGGTGTTCCGCTCGCCGATGGCGCATGGCGACGGCAATTACTTTGCCGATGACGCAACGCTCGACCGGCTTGAGGGTGAGAACCGGGTGGCGTTCCGCTACGTGACGCCGGCTGGCGAGACCACGGCGGCCGCTAACCGCAACGGGAGCGCCCGCAACATCGCCGGCATCTATTCGGAGAATCTGCGCGTGCTCGGCCTGATGCCGCATCCCGAGGACCTCGTGGACCCGCTGATGGGCGGCACCGACGGTAAACCTTTGTTTGACGGCCTTGTTGCCGCGCT
>CAIYPH010000373.1 GCA_903928045.1 uncultured Rhodospirillales bacterium | reverse complement strand
TCGGTGACGGCCAGGCCCTCGCCGGCGACGTCGCCTTCCGCCTCTACGACACCTACGGCTTCCCGCTCGACCTCACGCAGGACGCACTCCGCGAGCAGGGCAGGTCGGTCGATGTCGAGGGCTTCAACGCCGCCATGGCCGAGCAGCGCAAGCGTGCCCGCGCCGCCTGGGCCGGCTCCGGCGAGGCCGCCACCGAGCATGTCTGGTTCGAAATCCGCGAGAAGATCGGCGCCAGCGAATTCCTCGGCTACTCCACCGAAACCGCCGAGGGCGAAGTCACCGCCATCGTCGCCGGCGGCCATCCGGTCGAGCGTGCCGAAGCCGGCGCCGAAGTCGCTATCGTGCTGAACCAGACCCCGTTCTACGCCGAATCCGGCGGCCAGGTCGGCGATACCGGCGTCATCGAAGGCCCCGGCTTCACCATCACCGTCACCGACACCCAGAAGAAACTCGGCGACGTCTTCGCCCATCTCGGCCGCGTCACCTCCGGCACCGTCCAGCTCGGCCAGCCCGTCCGCGCCATCGTCGATCACGCCCGCCGCAGCGCCATCCGCGCCCACCACAGCGCCACCCACCTCCTCCACGAGGCGCTGCGCCGCCGCCTCGGCACCCATGTGCAGCAGAAAGGCAGCCTCAACGCGCCCGACCGCCTCCGCTTCGACGTCTCGCAACCCACCCCCATCACCCGCGATGACCTCGCCTGGGTCGAAGCCGAGGTGAACGCCCGCATCCGCGAAAACAGCGCCGTCACCACCCGCCTGATGACCCCCGACGCCGCGGTCGCCGAAGGCGCCATGGCCCTCTTCGGCGAGAAATACGGCGAGGAAGTCCGCGTCGTCGCCATGGGCGTCGGCGATGAAACCCGCACCGCCTGGTCGATCGAACTCTGCGGCGGCACCCATGTCCGCCGCACCGGCGATATCGGCCTGCTGCGCATCACCGCCGAAGGCGCCGTCTCCGCCGGCATCCGCCGCATCGAGGCCGTCACCGGCGAATCCGCCCTCGCCCTCATCGCCGAAAACGACCGCCGCCTCAACGAAACCGCCGCCGCCCTCAAAGTCGCCCCCGCCGAAGTCGCCGAACGCGTCGCCGCGCTCGTCGAAGACCGCCGCCGCCTCGAACGCCAGGTCGCCGAGCTGCAAAAGAAACTCGCCACCGGCGGCGCCGCCGCCGAGGTCGAAACCGTCAACGGCGTCAAATTCGCCCCCCGCAACCTCGGTGACGTCCCCGCCAAGGACCTCAAAGGCATCGCCGAAGCCATCGGCAAACAAATCGAATCCGGCGTCGTCGCCGTCATCAGCACCGCCGAAGGCAAAGCCAGCATCGTCGTCGCCGTCACCCCCGACCTCACCAGCCGCCTCTCCGCCGTCGACCTCGTCCGCGTGGCCTCCGCCGCCGTCGGCGGCAAAGGCGGCGGCGGCCGCCCCGACATGGCCCAGGCCGGCGGGCCGGACGGGGCGCAGGCCGATGCCGCGCTGGCCGCTATTCGGGCGGCGCTTGCCGGGTAGGGCAGGGGAGAAGCAAGCGCTTCTTTTTTTAGACTTGTTGCGAAAGTCTGCGGCCTAATTTGACCACCAGTTGGTGGCTCCGGGCCAATCTGTCGGCCTCATCAGAGTGGCATGAACCCCGCTTCGATGTTCACCAGTCCCGCGAT
>CAIYPH010000372.1 GCA_903928045.1 uncultured Rhodospirillales bacterium | reverse complement strand
CCATGAAACTGAACGAGAGCAATTCAAGGCGTGTGTACTCGCCGTTCAGTATGGAATGGGTGAGGAAAGTTTAGCGGCGCGTATTGGCCAGCCGGTCGCTCGGGCACGGCAGCTTCTGGCTCTGCACCGACACACCTACCGCCAGTTTTGGCAGTGGTCAGACAATGCGGTTGATGAAGCTGTCTTAGGGGGCAGATTGTGGTCTGGGTTCGGCTGGCAGATACACACCCGAGACGAAATCAATGGTCCGCCCTTTTTCGTGTTCACTCCGCTTCATGGTCACGACGTGGACGGAAGATTAACTGGATGAACGAACCGTGATTGACTCACTGCCATAATTCTGCGCCAACTCCCGGTTGCAATCGGAATTTCGGCTAGGCTTGCTGCGCTCTCCGTCGGTTTCCCGGGATCACATCCGGAGCCAGGTGCCTTCAAGACACTCCTAAGGCCCGGTTGTCTGACGAACCGCGCGCAGTTGCACGGTGTCAGATACGGAGAAAGTGACGCAGCTATGGCTATCGGTACGGTTAAGTGGTTCAACACCACCAAAGGCTTCGGGTTCATTATGCCGCAGGACGGTGGCAAGGACGTTTTCGTCCACATCACCGCGGTCCAGGCGGCCGGCCTCCGGGGCCTGGACGAGGGACAGAAAGTAAGCTTCGAGGTCGTCATGGAACGCGGCAAGGCCGCGGCCACCAATCTCAAGCTCGCCTGACGTCGGACCGCGCTGCTCCATTACCGATGATTGAGAGCGACTTCCATGGACCGCCACGGGCGGTTCGCGGGAGTCGTTTTTGTTGTTCGGGTCGGGGCGCACGGCTGAACCACTGCTAAACCGCCGCGCATCGGCACGGCGGCCCCCATCTTCCCAGGAGTGACTTACTATGGCTATCGGAACTGTTAAATGGTTCAACACCACGAAAGGCTTCGGCTTCATCATGCCGCAGGACGGCGGCAAGGATGTGTTCGTGCACATCACCGCCGTTCAGGCGGCCGGTCTGCGCGGCCTCAATGATGGCCAGAAGGTCAGCTACGACGTTGCGATGGAGCGCGGCAAGGCCGCCGCCACCAACCTCAAGCTGGCCTAAGCCCAAAAGGCTGACGGCAAGGGCCGCCGGTGCAAGCCGGCGGCCCTTTGCTTTTCTCGCGTGACGCGCGATCCTGCTACGATGTTCACCCTCACAGAACTCGAAGCGGCCGCCGATCTCATCCACGCCGCCTTCCCCGCCACCCCTTCCTATGCCTGGCCGCTGCTCGCCGCCCGCGCCGGCTGCGAAGTATGGGTCAAGCACGAGAACCACACGCCGACCGGCGCCTTCAAGGTGCGCGGCGGGCTGGTCTATTTCGACCGCCTCAAGCGCGAGCGGCCTGGCGTGCCCGGCGTCATCTCCGCCACCCGCGGCAATCACGGCCAGTCGCTCGCTTTTGCCGGTGCGCGGGCTGGCATCCCCGTCACCATCGTGGTGCCGCGCGGCAATAGCAGCGAGAAAAACGCCGCCATGCGCGCCCAAGGCGCCACCCTGATCGAGCACGGCGAGGATTTCGACGCCGCGCGCCTGCACGCCATGGCGCTCGCGGCGCGCGACGGGTTGGAATTCGCCCCCTCCTTCGCGCCCGACCTGGTCAAGGGCGTCGCCACCTGGGCGCTCGAACTCTTCCGTGCCACTCCGCCGCTCGATGCGCTCTACGTGCCGATCGGCCTCGGCTCCGGCATTTGCGGGGCGATCATGGCGCGTGACCTGCTGGGCCTCCGCACCGAGATCATCGGCGTGCAATCCAAGGGCGCGCCCTCCTACGCGCTTTCCTTCGCCGCCGGCCATGTGGTGGAGACCCAGCGCGCCGAGACCCGCGTCGACGGCATGGCGACCCGGGTGCCCGACGCCGCCGCTTTGGCGATCATCCGCGCCGGTGCGTCCGGCATCGTCACGCTTGACGACGCCGAGGTGTCTGCCGCCATCCGCGCCTACTGGACCGACACGCACAACCTCGCCGAAGGTGCCGGCGCCGCCCCGCTCGCCGGGCTGCTGCAGGAGAAAGCACGCTGGGCCGGCAAGCGCGTCGGCGTGGTGCTGTGCGGCGGCAATATCGACCTCGCCTTGTTCCGGGAATGGGTGCTGGCATGAGCATGATCGTTACCGCCGATACACTGCCGCGGCGGATTTTCGCCGATGACGCCGACCTGATGGCCCTGGTCGCGGAGTTCGAGGCCCGCATACTCACCAAGGCGGAATGGAGCCACTACACCCACCTCGCCGTCGCTGCCGGTACCATCCATCGCGACGGCATCCAGGCCGCACGGCGCGACATCCCCGCCCGCATCCGCGCCCTCAACGAGGCCAATGGCGTGCCCAACACCGACGAGCGCGGCTACCACGAAACGCTGACGCAGTTCTTCCTGCTGCTGGTCCATCGCTACCTCGCCACCCAGCCGCGTGGGCACAGCATCGCCGCGGCAGTCAACGCCCTGCCGATGAGCGCGTTCGGCGACAAGAACATCGCCTTCCGCTTCTATTCGAGGGACCTGCTGCTGAGCGTGACCGCGCGGCGACAATGGGTGGACCCAGATTTGCGCACGCTCGCCTACCTGGCCTCCATCACCCCCTGACCGGAACTACACCGAGCGGGCGTGCCGCTTGGCGCCGGGGGTGAAATAGGTATCGAAGGCGGCGGCGACGTTGCGCACGAAGGGGCGCATCGTTTCGGGCACCCGTACGCTGCGCCCGTCCCATTCCACGATCCCGTCCTGCGCCATGTTGTCGAGCGCCGGGGTGGCGCCGAGCAGACCGGCGGCGTTGCAGCCATGGCGGGCGGCAGTGGCGTCGAGATCGACGCTGCCGTGGCACATCAACTCCTCGATCACGTCCCGGCGCAGGCGGTCCTCGTCGGATAGCGCGATACCGCGGGCGATCGGCAGTTGGCCGGCGCGGACCTGTTCGCGATACCCAGGAATCGCCGGGGTATTCTGCACGTAGCCCTGCGGCAAAGCGCCGATGGAAGAGGCGCCGAGGCCGAGCAGAACGGGCGCGGTATCGGTCGTGTAGCCCTGGAAGTTGCGGCGCATCGTGTGATCGGCGGCGGCGCGGGCCAGGGCATCCTCCGGCAGGGCGTAGTGGTCGAGCCCGATCGCGACATAGCCGTGCGCGACGAGGCTGCGCTCGATCGCCGCCTGCTGCTCCCAGCGCCCGGTGATGCCGGCCATCTCGCTCTCGGGCAGCAGCGCCTGGTGCTTCTTCATCCAGGGCACATGGGCGTAGCCGAACACCGCGATGCGCTCCGGCCGCATCGTCAGCGCCTCCTCGACGGTGGCGGTGACAGAGGCGACGGTCTGGTAGGGCAGGCCGTAGATGAGATCGAGATTGATCGCGGTGATGCCGCGTTCGCGCAGCCCATCGGCGCAGGCCTGGGTGACGGCGGCGGATTGGTGGCGATGCACCGCCTGCTGCACCCGCTCGTCAAAATCCTGCACCCCGAGGCTCGCCCGGGTGCAGCCGATCGCCGCCAACGTGTCGAGCACCTCGTCGTCGCAGGTCCGCGGGTCGATCTCGACGGCGATTTCCGCGTCCGGCAGCACGTCGAAGCGAGTGCGCAGCGCGGCCATGATGTCGCGCATCCGCGGTCCCGGCATGGCGGTTGGAGTGCCGCCGCCCCAATGGATGTGCGCCACCCTGAGGCGCCGTCCACCCGGCCCAGCTGACGCCGCCAGCAGGCCTATCTCCTGCAGCAGCGTATCGGCATAGGCCTCGAGCGGCGCGGTGGAACGGGTGGCCGTGGTGTGGCAGCCGCAGAACCAGCACAGCTCGGCGCAGAACGGTATGTGCAGATAGAGCGACACCGGTGCGTCCGGCAGTTCCCTCAGCCAAGCGGTGTAGGTCTCGGCGCTCACCGCGGGCGAAAAATGCGGGGCCGTCGGGTAGCTCGTGTACCGCGGCACGGCGACGTCGTAGTGCGGCAGAAGCTCGGTGATGTGCATGGCCCATCTTCGTTCGCATTGCCGGCGGAATCGTTGATCCAGATCAAGGCGCCGCGGTGCGAAGCGGCAGAAGTTCCGCCTTGTTTTAAACGATGCCGCATTAGAGCGACTGAGACGTTGAGGATTCACATGTTTACGAAAGTTCTGGCTGGCGGCCTGATGGCCGCGCTGTTGGCCGGCAGCATGCTGTCATCTCCGGCCGCGGCGCAATCGACGGATGGCGGAAAATCGGCCGGCAGCATCATGGTGCGCGCCAGGTTGATCGACGTAATGCCGCTGAATTCGACGTCGTCCATTTCCGCCATCGGCGGCTCGGTGAAGACGACGGACTCGATCACCCCGGAGGTGGATTTCTCCTACTTCCTCACGGACAACATCGCGATCGAACTGATCGCAGCCACCACGCGGCATAGCATCAGCGGCTCGGGCACCGCGCTCGGCCATGTTCCGGTCGGTTCCACCTGGGTTCTGCCGCCGGCGGTGACCGCGCAGTATCACTTTAACCCGAAGGGCCAGATCAGCCCCTATCTCGGTGCCGGCCTGAACTACACGCTGTTCTACGGCACCCATGCGGCCGGCGGCGCCGTCACCAAGCTGGCTATGGAAAGCAATTTCGGCGGCGTTTTGCAGGCCGGCGTTGACGTCAACCTGCAAGGCCGCTGGTACGCCAACCTCGATGTGAAGCAGATTTTCGTTGATACCAAGGCCAAGTTGAACGGAGGCGCGATCGTCGCCAAGACGGCGCTCAACCCGACCGTCATCGGCCTTGGCGTAGGTTACCGCTTCTGACCGGCATTGCCCGGGCAGACGCGTGACGTGATCCCGGCCCGTAGGGCCGGT
>CAIYPH010000371.1 GCA_903928045.1 uncultured Rhodospirillales bacterium | reverse complement strand
TGCCGAATTAAGTCACGTTCGGCCGCTCTCCTGCCAGGCGCTTGGAACGCGTCTTCCGTGCGGTCGGCAAGCCGACCCGCATCGATGCGCGGGATTGCCGAGTTGTCCCATGGCGCCCCTCATCTGGCCGGGATCATCCCGATACGCGGATTGCGCCGGTCGATGTCGCGACTGAGTAGTTTCCGACGCTGCCGATGCAAATCCAACCTCGATAGCGTGAGGCGTCATTTGGCCGAGGCACACGAGACCAAACCGGGATTCGGCGCCATGAGGTGCGATGTCACGCAGGGGGGTCAGGTGGCGGCAGCGGGTATCGAGCCGCCTGCACCGGGTTGAGCAACGGGCGTGGCGCAGAGGGCTGCCCAGCCCGTCGTGCCCAGCCCGATCACGGTCGTGCCTTCCGCCTATGGCGCCCGACGCGGCGCCACCGCGCCGACCCTATTTCATCCAGGAGCTGTCCATCATGTTCTCCGAAACTATCGAGTGGCGGACCAGCACTGCCGACCCGTCGTTTGTTGCCGTGCCAACGATCGCACCGCGGCTGGAGTCCCTGTTCAGCCACCAGCCGGTCGAACAATTCAAGACCGGCGCGACCGTCTTCCGGGAAGGGGATGCCGCGACGCACGTCTTCGGCGTGGTGGAAGGGATGTTGCGTACCATAAAGATTCTCGCCGGTGGGCGGCGGGCTGTCGTCGGTTTCGCTTATCCGGGCGACCTCCTCGGGGTTTCTCTCAGAAGCCCGAATTTCGGTACGGCGGAGGCCTTGTCACCCACCAAGATTCGCCGCCTGTCGCGCGATCAGTTCCGCCAGGGGGTACAACGCTGTTCAGAATTGAACCTGCGCCTTGTCCAACTGCTGTGCGAGGACATGGCGGCGGCCGAGGATCGGATCGTGCTGCTCGCCCGCAAGACGGCCGTGGAGAGGGTGTGCAGTCTGCTGCTGCTGATCGAGCGGCGATTGCAGAAGGCGGGACGTGGCGGCCCCGCCATCGAGGTTCCAATGTGCCGGCTCGACATGGCCGATTATCTCGGCCTGACCAAGGAGACCGTCTGTCGGGCAATGACCCGGCTGGCCGAGCTCGGGGTGCTCGTGACGAGCGGGCGGCATGCCGTCCTCATTCTGTCACGCGTCAAGCTCGCGAACCTGGCCGGGGACGTCGATGGCGAAGCTGGATTTAGCCGAACTCCGCACAATTGAGCGGGTTGTCCAATTTCAGCGCGTGTTGGGTCATTGACGCGCTCAACGAAGCCGCTCCGGCTCGGATTGGCTTGGCGAGCGCGCCGGAACCGGCCTAGCATCCTCCACCCCGATGGAGGCCGTGATGCTCGAACACCGCACCGCCAGCAACTACCAGAACGACACCCTCGTCCTCGGTTTTTCCGACCTCAACCGCCTGCGCAGCGAGCGCCCGCTGGTGCTGGCCGGCGGCCGGGGCGTCTACGTCACCGATGAGCGGGGGCGGGACTATATCGAGGCCGTCTCCTCCTTCTACTGCGTCGCCCTCGGCTATTCCGACGAGGAGCTGATCGAGGCCGCCACGCGCCAGATGCGCGCGCTGCCGATGTATCCCTCGGGCGCCCACCGCACCGTGCCGGTAGTGCTGGAACTCGCGGACAAGCTGGCCGCCATCGCGCCGATCGCCAATGCCCGCATCGCCTTCGCCACCACCGGCTCCGAGGCCAATGACAGCCTGCTGAAGTTCATGTGGTACGGCAACGGCCATACCGGCCGCAAAGCCCGGCGCAAAATCATCTCGCGCCGCGGCAGCTATCACGGCGGCACCGCCCTCACCACCGGGCTCGGCGGCAGCGCCGCGCTGCAGGAGAGCTTCGGCATCCCCACCGTCGACCACGTCTATGTCAGCCAGCCCGACTGGCCGGCCGCCGCACACGCTGGCGAAGGCAGGGGGGGCGAAACCGAAGCCGCCTATACCGCCCGCCTCGCCGCCGAACTGCGCACCGCCATCGAGGATGCCGGCCCCGAGACCATCGGCGCCATGATCGCCGAACCCCTCTCGGTCTCGGCCGGCATGCTCCCCCCGCCCGACGGCTACTTCCCCGCCATCCAGGCCGTGCTCGACGAATTCGGCATCCAGCTCTTCGCCGACGAGGTGGTCACCGGCTTCGGCCGCACCGGTAACATGTGGGGCAGCCAGACCTTCGGCATCCGCCCGGATTGCGTCACCTCTGCCAAGGGCCTCTCCAGCGCCTATCAGCCGATCTCGGCGCTCATCATGTCGCCCGACTTCCATGACCGCATGCTCGAAGGCAGCAAAGTCGACGGCTGGCTCGCCCATGCCGGCACCTACCACGCCCACCCCGTGGCCGCCGCCGTCGCGCTCAAAACCATCGAGATCTTCGAGAAACGCGACATCATCGGCCATGTCCGCCGCATCATGCCCACCTGGCACGCCGCGCTGGATGCCCTCACCGACCATCCCCTCGTCGCCGGCGTGCGCGAAGGCGGCCGCGCCGGCGCCGTCGTGCTCCGCGA
>CAIYPH010000370.1 GCA_903928045.1 uncultured Rhodospirillales bacterium | reverse complement strand
CGCCTTCGTTGACGACAATACGCTGATATTCATACCAAATTCGGCCCTCCTGTACAAGGAAATCCGCACTCATCCGGGAAATCCGGGATTCAAGGGCGACACGTTCGTGCGTCGCGGCCGCGGGCGCCCAAAGGCTGTGACGACCAAGGAACAGATCAATGTCAGGCTCGATCCGGACGTGCTGGCCGTGCTGCGTGCCAGTGGCCCGGGGTGGCAGTCACGCATCAACGCGATTCTTCGCGACGCCTTGGAACTTGACGCGGGCAAACCGCAGCTGATCATCTAGCTGAACAAAGTGAAGCAGATGACAAAGTCGGTAGCCATGACCGAGGCTGACTACGACGCGGCGTTCCGCGAGATCGAGGTCTACTTCGATGTCGAGCCGGAGCTTGGCTCGGCGGAGGCTGGACGGTTCGAAGAATTATCGGCCCTCATCAGCGCTTACGAGGCGGAGCATTGGAAGGTTGGAGAACCGGTGCCAGGTGAGGTCGCGGCGTGGATCGTGGCACGCCGCGAACAACCGTCCGACGGCTGGATTATCGAGCCCGTCGCCATTCGTAATCGCCTTGGCATGACGCAGCAGGAGCTTGCGGCGATGCTCAGGCTTCCCCTCGGAACCATCATAGCCTGGGAACGAGAGGGGGCCTGTGTCAGGGGAGCCACGCGTTCATTGCTGCGTATCCTGGACCGCGAAACGGAAGCGGTGATGCGAGCGATGAGCGTCCTGCTGCGGAGCACTTGATCGTCCCTGTTTTTGCTGACGGATCGCGTGCGCGGCTATTGGTGCGGAAGAACAGGCTGTTCACCAAAGGGGCGGTTGATAAGGGCGAGCGCTTCGCGCGCCGCAAACAATCGGTTGCGACGATAGCCTGTCCTCTCCGCCAGGATGCCGGCCTGAACGAGTTGGTTAACCGTCTGGGCAGCCTGCGGCCAACTGACCCCAAGGAGGGCGGCGAGCCTGTTCACCGTGATGACCGGGTAGTGCGGGAGAATTTCGAGAGCGCGTCGCGACGACGAGTTGCGGCGGAATGGGCGCCGGGAAAGCCAGATGGCCCGGAGGTTCTCGAGAGCCTTACGAGTGGCCAGCAATTCTTCGACCGTGCCGACGATCGCATCGGCGATGAAGCCAATGATGCCGCGCCATTCAAGCTTCTGTTGCGCAGCTTTTAGGGCGTCGTAGTAGTCTGTGCGGCGCGCCTCGATATACGGAGAAAGGTAAAGTGGAACCTGTCTCTCCGCGGCCATCACGAGGGGAAGGAGCAGCCGTCCGACGCGGCCATTTCCATCCACGAAGGGATGCACACCCTCGAAGTGCGCATGCGAGACGGCCATGCGTGTCACCAGGCTCGGCGGGAGCGTCTCGTCGCCCTCGCCTCGCAGATAGGCGAGACTCTCGGCTAGGCATCGCTCGACGTCTTCAGGCGGCGGGGGGGTGTAGGTCGAGTAGGCGATATCGCCCCGGCTGCCGATCCAGACGACTTTTTGGCGGAGTTCCCCTGGGGTGCCGGCGTAATCCGGGTCGTCCTGCATGACCGAGCGGTGGAGAGTCTTAATCAAGCTGGCGTTGAATACGCCGGGCCCTTCGGCACGAGCCTTGGGTACGAGGACATCGAGGCTGAGTGCATAGTTTCGCACTTGGAGTGCCGCCTGATGTCGGTCGGGTTCCGCCCCATCATCACCATCACCACCGGTCTCCTCGACGGTGAGGAGCTCGTCGAGTGTACTATTGGTTCCCTCGATGACGGAACTGCTGACGGCCTCGCGGCGGGCCAGCACGCGGCTGACCAGCCATGGGTCGCTCAATTCGTTGGCCAGTGTTTCCAGCCGCACCAGTGCGCCCATTGCCGCCTGGTGACGGGACACGATCGGGAGGATTGATGGCGATAGGCTCGGCGGAGCGGGTGGCACGACGCCGTAGTGGCTGTCGTACGGCGGTGGCAGCCGCTTGAGCGACCGGATGATTTCCGGGCAGAGATCTGCGCGCCGCATAGAAAGCCTCCATAAGGTCCCAGGTTGGGATTCTTATCTAGCTTTTTTGCACAAAGCCTTTCTACATGTCCAATATGTCGTGCCCTATCAAGGCTTGTGTCGGGCCAACTCGTCGATCCGCGTATCGATCGCCGCCAGAATGGCGAAGGCATCAACAATCCAGGCCGCCTGGTCGCCAACGCCGCCCGGATCAGGCCAGTGGGCCATCCCACCCATACCGGCGCGGCACGCGGCCCAGAGGCGAATGAAGTCGTGCCAGGGGGACGAAACGGTCAATCGCGGATTGCTGGCAACAGGCTCGCCCGCGACCAGCCATTCGCCGCCATCGTCGGGCGTCAGCCCTCCGTCGTAGGCGGCGGGGTCTCGGGCGACGGCGAGGGCGCCGCGGAGTTTCCCTCCGCACTCGCGTTCGGCTGCATCAGCGCGCTGGCTTTCCAGCCGATCGCATCGATCTCCGCGTCTGGCAGGGCATCGAGCAGGTCGGCCGGGACGCTGGCGCGCTCGCGGCGGAACGGCGGTAGGCTGGGGCCGTCCCAGCCGCGCAGGGCATGGCGGGCGGCGACCCAGGGCAGTGTGCCGAGATAGCGCTCGCGCGCCGCCAGCAGTGCGGCATAGATCGGGACCTCGGCGGCGATCGCCTCGATTGAGGCGAGGCGGGTCTGGGCACCAGCATCGTCTGGCGTTGCTTCGGCTGCGTCGATATCGGCGAGTAGAGCCGGCGCATTGTCGGGAGCGATCTCCTGCACCGCGCTGCGCAGGGCGGCGATGAGTTGCATCCGCGGCGGGTAGAGCCCGCCCTCGCGGGCAAGCTCGGCGCGGAAGGCCTGGCGTTCGCGGAAGGTGAGTGGGGCAATGGTGTAGGATCGCGGCGAGCCGTCCGGGATGAAGGTCACGGCTTCGCGGCGCGAGAACACAGGGTCGGTCATGGTGGGTCTCCAGGGGATGAAGGGGACGTCGCGGCTGCGCTGTGCGTCAGATCAGAACGAAGCGAGGAACAGGTCGCTGTCGGCGCCGTCGAGTTGGAACGTGATCTCGTTCTGCCCGAGGTTGTCGCGGTCGCTCGGCCGGAAGCCGATGGCCTTGGCCGCCGGCGCCACCACCAGGAACCGATTGCCGGCGACCGCGCCGACGATGGCCATCAGCTTCATGGCGGAGCCGGCGAGGAAGGCGTTGTAGAGGGCGACCTGGCTGGTGGTGTCCATCAGCGGGTCGATGGTGCCCTTGCTGTCGCGGATGATCGGCACCGCCGGGTCATAACCCTGCGCCGCCTCGGGGTTGTCCGGCAGCACGGTCTGGATGCCGGCCTCCAGCATCAACCGGCGGCAGCGGGCCAGCGCCCCATTCAACTGGGCACGCCCTGCCACCCAGCGCGGCGGTGTCTGACGGATCCCGGTGTTCCAGCCGGACGGCATCGCCGCCGTCGCGTGGGTGCCCATCTGGCCCTGCATCTCGAAGTTCAGGTAGCCGATGCCGCCCGAAGTCAGTTCAAGCGACCAGCTGCCCTGGCACCCGGTGAAGGTCCATTGCAGGCCGTCGGCATAGAAATAGATGGTGCACGTCTTGTACTGGCTCTCGTCCGAGGTCGGGCCATAGAGCACGTTGATCGGGACCTGGGCCAGCGTGGAAACGGTCATGGCGGAGGCCATGGTCTCGCCGACAGTCGCGACCTTGCCAGCGGTATAGTCGGCCACGCCGGTGGTGACGGCGCGATCGCCGGAGAGCAGCAGCGGCATGCCGCGATACTGCTGGGCGGTGGTGCCAAACGGGACGCCGAGTGTGATCGTGCTGGTGGTGCCGGCTGTGGCCGCTGTTGGCGCGCCGACGGCCGCCGCGGTGGTGGTCTCGACCATGGTGCAGCAGCGCAGCAGCTTGCCGAAGTCGGGCGCCGTGCCGGCGGTGCCGACGCCGCGCAACGGCACGCGCATTTTGATCTGTGGCCGCAGCCCGCCGACGATGGAGGGCGCCTTGTCCAGCGTGCCGGTGAGTTCCGGGTTGTCGATCACCTGCGGGTTGAAATCGACTTGGAAGTCGCCGGCGATCCAGTCGGTGCTGGCAGGAGTGCCGGCAATGGAGTCGGTGCCGGGCGTGGTTTCGATCTTGGCCGCCGCGGCCGAGAACCGCATGCGAACGAGGGACAGGGTCATAGCGATCTCCGATCAGAGGTACGGGGAACCGGTGGTGGTGACGGCCAGCAATTCGAACCGGGCGGCGAACTCGCCGGCGGGCGTGGCGGACTGATCAACGTCGTGGAGCAGGAAGTCGGCGCCGAGTTCGGCGACGTCGCCGAGACCGGTGGTGCTGGGGGTCCAGCCGGCGAGCGCGGCGACGACCGATGCGTGCAACGTCAGCACCGCTTGCTGGGCATCGAGATCGCCGGTGCCGATCGCGGTGCCGACGACTGTGAGGCCGATGCGATAATGAGTGGCGCCCGGCTCGGCGCTGGCGTCTGCTTCGAGGCTGTCGACGTGCAGCACCAGGCGCGGCAGTGCCTCGCTCTCGATATCGACGGGGGCCCGGCGGGCGCGTTCGACCGCGACGGACGGCAACGCTGCGACCAGCCGTGCAGTGATCGCGGCGAGCGCCGCCTCGGTGACCGGGCTGGTCACGGCGCCACCGTCAGGCGGAAGGTGAGGCCGAGCGGGTCGCGCTCGACATCTTCGACCCGGTAGGTCGTGGCCCCGATCGTCAGCGTGTCACCCCGCTTCGGAACCAGGCCACCCAACTGTGACGCCAACACGTCGGCCGTGAGCGAGCCGGCCCGCACGCCCACCGCCCCGAGGCCCGGCAACTGATCCGATGGATGCGACAGGCTCGCCCGCACGGCGATGCCGGCCGCCGACGCCCGCGTATAGACGGCATCGACGCCGATGTTGGGATCGGCGTGCAGCGCCTCCAGCATGGCGGCAAACGCGCTCATCGCTTGGCCACGATCTGCGCCAGTTGGGGGACGATCTTCTCGGCGCTGCGGCCGATGACATAGCCGCCGAGGCCCAGCTGGACGATATCCCACAGCTTCAGCACCTCGGCCTCGGAGATACCGGGTGCCGAATAGCCGAGCCAACGGGCGACGATCAGGGCGGTGAAGGTCAGCATCACCAGCGGACGCCAGGACGACGCCAGCCAATGTTCTGACTTGGCCTCGTCGCTGATGATGCTGGCCGCCGCTTCCTCGATCTTAGCGGCGTTCGCCAGCAGGGCGTTGTTCAGTTCCGCCTGCGCCTTGGCGGCTTCGGCAGGGTCGGGGAACAGCCGACGGATTGCGTCGCCCAGGATCGGGACGAGCGCCGGCAACAGGGTTGCGAGCATGGGGAACTCCTGTGATCAGGAAGGGAGGCCGGCACCGAGGGTTCGATTGATCTGCCAGCCGAACTCGAACGCCTCCTGGGAGGGATTGTGCTCGGCGATTTCGAGGTAGTGGACCGACTGCTGGGCGGTGATCATGCCGAGCAACACGCGGCGGCCGTCGTCACCGCGCCGCGCGAGCAAGGCCTGCACCGCGCCCAAGGTGGCGGAGCCGAGCACGCCGTCGGCGGCAATGTCGGGATAGTCAACGCCCCCGCGGTTGAGCGCGTTCAACGCCCGTTGCAGGAAGCCAATCCCGACCGGCGGACCCATGTTGACCCCAATGTCGAGCAGACGGACCGCCAGCGGCTGGTCGATGGCAGCCAGCCGATCAAGCGCCGGCCCCGTCCAGTAGCGCTGCCGGTAGATGGTCACCGCGGTGTCCCGCGGCATCTCCGCCATCGGCCCGGCGTAGCCCGCGGCTCGGGCCGTGGAGGATGTGATGCCCCACATGGTCTCGCCGCCGCGATCGGCCTGGTCATTGCTGTAGCGCCCTTCCCGGCCGATGACGCCATCGATGGCGGTGATGAACGGGTCCATTGCCGTCAGACCGTCGGCAGGAGTTCGAAGATCAGCTGCCCGGCACCGACCGCGGTCTGGCCGGTCTGGGCGATGCGGACATAGAGCGTGCCGGCCGGCAGGGGGGTGAAGGCCGCGGTGCTGGCATCAACCAGGGTCAGCGCCCGCGAGGCGATCGCCTTGATGTCGGTGGCGGCCACGACATCGACGCCACCGGCGGTGGTGCCGACCTGCACGGTGACGGTGGTGCCGGTGTAGGCGACGGTGGTGCGCTCGGAGATGCGCAGCAGATGCCCGGCCGGGACGGTCACGGTAAGATCGGTACTGGCCGCCGCGGTCGGGACCAGCGACACCACGCGGGCAGCCACCGCGCCAGGCGTGAGGGCCGCCTGGCCGTCGATCCAGGTCCGCACCGTGGTGTCCGATGTCGCCGCGGCAACCGTGGCCGCCCCGATCGGGAAGTTGCCGTTCGAGGTGGTGGTGACGCGCCGATTGGTGTTGTCCCAGAACACCCGGGCGCCCTGGGCGATGGCGAGCGCCGGTTCCTTGGTGAGGTCGAACACGCCCTCGGTCTGGATTTCGACGCTGGCGCTGATGGCGACGTCGAAAGCGGCGACGCCGAACAGGCCGCCGATCAGAACACCCTGGCCGGAGGTGACGGCGTAGGGGGCGGTGACGTTGATGCTGTTGCCGGGTTGAACGAAGTTCTTCATGGAGGAATCTCTCTGGAATCAGCAAGGGCGCCCGGAGGCGCCCCTGCTGTGATGCTGGATGCTGGTGGACGATGATGATCAGGCGGGCTCAGGTGCCGGGATTAAACCAGGCGCCGCGCCAGTCGATGGCGCCGACCCCGAAGTCGAAGATGACGGAGACCTCGACGCCATCGACGCCGGAGACCGGGCCGGTGGTGACCTGCGGCCCCTCGGCCCCATTGAGGTAGCCATAGACATAGACCGGTGCCGCCATCGGATCGGAGAACAGATACCAGCGGTTCGACGGGATCAGCGGTTCGACCAGCGGCTGGACGAAGCCGGCATAGACGTTGGCGTTGCCGGTCTGGGTCGCCGCGACGTTGACGGTGAGCTGGCGGGCGGAGAGTTCGAGGTTGGGCCCGACCACCAGGGTCATGCTGGACCCGATCGAGATCGGTAGCCCGTCGAGGGTCTTCTGCTTCATGATCGCGGCACGGCCCGACGCCAGGTTGGTGATATCGAGCGCGGTGCCGGCCGAGGCCTGGTTGGCGCGGACGGCGCCGGTGGCAAACACGGTGGTGCTGCCGGTGGTCAGCGTCGGACCGGCGCCACTGGCGCCGTTCAGCAGGCTGTAGGCGGTGACGTTCTCGAAGTCGGCGACGCGGCGGCCGATCATGGCGGCAAAGTCGGTGAAGGCACCGAGGTCGTCGTTGACCAGCATCTGGCGGGTGACCCGGATGCGGCGGGCGAAGGTGGTAAGCGCCACCAGTTCCTGGCTCTCGGACATGGTGCCGGCCTGGATCTCGCCGTTCTCGGAGAGCGCGACCAGGTTGGGGAAGTCGCCGACGCGGAGGTGGCGATGCGGCTTGAAGTCGCGGAAGTCGCGGCGGAGGAAGATCTGCCGGTAGGTCGGGTTGGCCGGCTGGTAGGCGGCGAGCAGCATCTTGTTGGCGGCGGCCGAGAGCAGCAGCGGGAAGTCCGAGGTGGTGTGGAAGGCACGTTCGGCGAGCTTGGCGGTATCGCGCGGGATGTTGCGCTCGCCACGGGCACGCATGAGTTCGGCCACCATCTCGGAGGGACGCCATCCCAGGAACTCGGCGTGACGGGTGCTGCCCGCCGGTGCCTGGTAGCCCGGCATGGTGCGGACGGCGAGCGCCTCGGCCATAGCCTCGCGGATCACCGCCGGATCGTCGTTCGACGCGGCGGACGAGGCCGGCGCGGCCGGGATCGCTGGCGGCTTGGCGCCCTGGAGCATGGCGTCCCACAGGGCGCTGCGGAAGGCATCCGGCGTCCAGCCCTCGGTCAACGCGCGCTGGTGCAGGGCGTCACCGACCGGCGCGGAGATCAAGCCACGACTGGCGGTGAGCACGGTGTTGAGGGCGGCGTTGCGTTCGCGATCGGCGCGCAGGGCCTCGGCCACGGCGTCGGCGATCGACGGCGCGCCAAGGTTGGCGTCGGTCGGGGCTGCGGTAGTCGTCTCGGTGGTGAGGTCGGGCATCGGGGTCTCCTGGGATGCGGGGGCAGGCGTGGGGAAAGGAATGGCCGGCTCGATTGCCGCGGCCGTGGGCGGTTGGTCGCTGTCGCCGCGGACGGCTGCGGCGGGATCTACGGGGATGGGGACGACAGAGATTTCGTAGGGCTCCCAATCGACCGCGCGGTGGACGGTGCCGGCGACCGGGTCCTGGATCGGCATGTAGCGATGCACCCGGTAGCCGACGCTGACCGAGCGCAGCGTGCCGTCGGCAACGCGCTGCCACAGCGGCTCGACGTCGGTGGCCGAGGAGAATTGCAGCGTGGCGATGCCGCGGCCGGCCTCGATGCGGGCGTCGAGCACCCGGCCAACCACGTCCCTGGCATCGTTGCTCCGGTGGGTATTGAGCACCGGCGCGCCGCCACCCCGGAGCAAGTCCATGCGGACGGCGGCGGGCGACATGTCGAGTTCCTCGGTGATCAGGCCGAGGGGCGGGACAAAGTTGCGGGCGCGCGCGCCGGTCGACCACACCACCTCGACGGTGCGGGCGGCGCGATTGACGGTGGCCGGCGCGGCGAGGGCGCGAGCGGCAATGATCGGCTTCCCACCGGTGGGAAGTCCATCGGCGTGCGTTGTGGCCGGCTCGGGGATGTCCCCGCCCGGTTGGGCTGTCTCGGTCATGTGGGGTCTCCGATCGGTAGGGGCGCTACGGCGCCTGATAGCCCTGGGCGTTCACCACCACGGCGGAACTGGCGGTGACCGCCTGGACGTTGAGCGCGGTGTTGGTGGTGGCCCGCAGCGGCGTGGGGAAGTCGAAGGTGACGGGTGTTGCCATGGTGGCCGGCAAGCTGACGCGCCAGATCACAGTGGCACCATCCTTGACCTGCACCTCGCTCGCCGCGGTCCCGAGGTTCTGCAGTTGCAACCCGGTGAGGTACTGCCGGTTGCTTGCCACCGCGGCGCGGATGACGGTGTCGGCGCCGGTGCTGATGCCGGCGAGGGCAGAGGCGAATAACCAATCCGCCTCGGGAATACTGTAGGGCTTGGTGACCAGCGCCCCGATCAGGGTCGCCATCAGATCGCCGTTGCGGCCGGTGGTCACCGCCGCCGGGTTGGCACTGCCGCCAGTGGCGATATAGACCGGGTTCCCGGATGCCGCCGCGCCCCGTACTGCCGCCCCCTGGACGAACACCGCCGACGAGCCGGAGGCCGATCCGGTGACCTGCACCGCCATCGCCTGACCGGCCACTGCCTGGCCACGACCGGCGGTGATCTCGGCGGTCAATTCGGCATAATCCTGCACGGTCAGACAGGAAATCACCGCATTGGTGCTCGAGGCCGGGGCGGTGGCGCCATTGAGCCAGCGCAGCCGCACCCGATACAGCGCATTGGGATCCGGGATCTGCTGGTGCCGGCGATAGGAGTTGGCCCGGGCGGTGGTGGCATCCATGGTCGCGCCGTGGAACCAGGCCTCGTCGACGAAGGCCTCGAGTTCGTAGACCCCGCTGGCGGCCGTGGTCGGGATGGTCGAGGCACCCGAGGTCAGCCGGGTCATGCCGCCGGTCTGCACCTCATACTTGGCTTGCGTGGCGGTGACGCCGTCGAACAGCAGGCCGAGCATGTGCAGCCCGTCCGGCTGGCCGCTGTCGCGATCGATGCTGACCGCCTCGATGTAGAAACTCTGGTTAGCAATGCGCTGCGACAGGGTCAGCCCGACCGAGACCCGGAACGGCACCGAGAAGGTCTCGGTCGAGAGTATCCAGGTTTCGTCATTGGCGTTGGCGCCACTGCTCAGGGTCAAGGCTCCGCTGGCCACGCTGATGACGCCACCGGCAGCGACCTGGCTGGTCCATTTGCGGCTATCGAGTGCTGCGGTGGCAAAGCCGTCGCGCCACTTCTTCTGGGTGCTGGTGACCTTGAGCAGGTCCTCGACGGGATCGTAGCCGTAACTCATGGGGTTTGGTCCTGGCTGGGGCGTTGCAGGGATGCCGCGCCGGTGGCCGCCAGCTCGACGGCGGCGATCTGGGCCGCGTCCTGGGCGACACCGGACTTCGCGACACGGCGGGGATCGGTATCGAGCGCGATGCCGGCGGCATCGATCTCCTCATTGGCCTTGCGGATGTCCTCCACCACCTGGCGGAAGTCGTAGCCGAACGAGCCTACCGCCTCGGCCAGCGGCACGAAGCCGGCGCGAACCTGGGCGATGAGGGCGCTGGTGTCCTTCAACGGGTCGATCATCTCATGCGCCGGGGGAACGTGGCTGACGTCAGCCGGCATATCGGCGTCCCACAGCCCGAGCAGGGCACCGTGGGCATGGAACCGCTCGGCGATCGGCCGCACCAGCATCGGGATCAGCATGCCATATTGCACCTGCTCGCAGAGCCGGCGGAACTCAATCTTACCGGCCCGCAGGCTGGAATAGTTGGCCTGGGACAGATCGCCCGAAACCTGGTCGTAGGTCAGCCCGGCCCCGACGGCGGCGGCTTCGAGGGTGCGACGGGCGAAGGCGGCGTGGCTGCCACCCCCGGAGGGGTTCACGACCTCGACGCTGCCGGAACCACGGCGATACAGGATCATCCCCGGCTCGAACGCTTCGATCGCCCGGCCCTGGGCATCGCGCAGTAGGTTGGCCGCGGTGCCGGTCAGCGCTTCGTCACCCTCTTCGGTGACGATGGCGGCCAGGCAGGCTTCGATCTTGGCCTTCATCAGCAGCGCCGCCTCGTAGTCGCCAAGATCGCGCAAGCGGGTCAGCACCGGGGCCAGCCATGAGACATCGCGCAACTGGCCCGGCCGGCGCTTGCGGTAGAGATGCAGCACATCGCGCGCGGCGATCGGCTCGCTGGCGTAGGCCGCCGGCATGCCGGGCCACCAATTGCCGGGGTGGCGCGGGAAGAGCCAGTAGATCGCAGGCGCCCCGGCATCGTCGAGGCCGATGCCCTGGAGTGTGGCGAGCCCATCGAGCAGGCCCGTGCGCGTGGTGTCGAGATGGTCGCTCTCCAGCACCTGGAGCCTCAGCCCGATCGGGTTGGCGGGGGTTACCTCCGCAGGTAACAGGCGGATGAAGCACTCCCCGCTCTCCACCACGGCCCGCATGGCCAGCGCCTGCAAGCCATAGAGATCGAGCCGCCGTTCGGCGTCGCATGCCGTGCTGTCCGACCAGCGGCGCCAGGCCGCGGCATGGGCGGCATCGGGCCAGCGGGTGGTAATGCCGGCACCGACGGCGTTGCCGGTCCACAGATCGACGATGCGCGCGGCGTAGGGGTCGTTGCGCACGGCGTCGCGGGCGCGGCGGGAGACAGTGGCGGCGGCCCCAGCCACTTCATTATTGGCACTGCCACCGGAGGGCGCCCACATCGAGGCGCGCAGATCGCCGGCGGCGGCATAACCGCGCAGCGCGTGCCACGCCGATCGGAGACGGTTGATCATGCGGTGGGTGCACTGCCCAGCGCGGTGGTGAGGGCGGCGAACAGCGAAGCAACCGCGTCAGACACCGGCCCGGTCGCGGTGCCACCGGCGGCATCCTGCCAGGCGATCGCCAGAGTGGCGGCCCGCGGCAGGGTCAGACGGGCATTCCAGCCGAGACCCTGGAGATGGGTGAAGGCACGGAAGGCCTCGTCGGGCACGGCGAGCGCGCCGGCGAGCGCCGGCAGGGACCATGTGGTGTCCTGGGTCATTCGGGCCTCGTGAAACTGGCGAAGGTGGTGGAGGGACGGCGCGTGCTGCCGTTCTCGGTGGCATAGCCGACCGCCAGGGCGCGACTGATCTCGTCGAGCCCGCGGTATTGGATGGTGCGGCCTTCATAGGTGACGCGCGTGGTGCCGGCGGTGAAAGCCTCGGCCAAGCCGCGCCAGCGATTGCCAGCGGGCTGTGCGAGTGCCCAGGTCAGGACGTCAGGGTTCATCGATCGATCCTTAGCGGAGCCAGCCGCCGCGTTGGCTGAGCCAGGAGCGCGGCCGCATCGACTGGTCGTGCGGCCGGGCCCCGATTGGCGCAGACGATGGCTCCGGCACCGCCGCACTAGCAGTATCCGTCGCCACCGGCGTCAGCACCGGCGCGTCGGCGATCTCGGTTTGCAAGCGCTGCCAGTAGCGATCGCCGTAGCGATCGGCGCCCAGCAGCCACAACGCCGCCCGCGCCAGCACGGCACAGTCCAGCGCCTCGTTCCGCTCCCGCAGCTTGGCCCATTCCTGTCGGGTGAACCCGCGTTTGTCCTTGGTCGTGCGCAGCTGCTCGGCGACCAACTGCTTGACCCACTCGATCTCGATGCCGCGGGGCAGATGCACCCAGCCCGTTGGAAAATCCTCGGCCTCACCACGCCCCAGCCAGAGCCGGCGATACAGGTCGGCCTTCCAGGTCGAAACCGACACCGTCCACAGCTTCAAGCCGCGGCGCAGCTTCTGGCCGTTGACCAGCGCATCAACCAACGTCGGCCCCTGCACCGGTTGCGCTCGGTTCCAGCCATCGACGCCCTTGGTCGGCGCAATCCGCGGATCCCGCAGGTGCCGCAGATGGCCATAAACCGACGCCGTATCGCGGCCGCCGGTGTCGACGCAGACCTTGGCGATCCGCATCGCCCCACCGGACGCCCGAGGCCAGTCCCGCGCCAGCAGTTTCGCCAGTTCCTCCCAGGGTCCACGTTCCCGCGGACTGCCGGGGATGACGATGTGATCGATCAACCAGGAGGTGAAGCCACCCGCCCAGCCCCACACGTCGCACTCGATGCGATCATCCTGCACGTCGACGCCGGCGGTCAGCACCAGGGCTGATGTCGGGACGACACCGAGGGCAAAATCCTCGCGCCGCTCGACCAGGCGTTCCCAATCCGGTGCCTCGCCGCGTTCCTGCCAGGTCTCGCCCAACACGGTGTTGCGGAAGGTCTTCAGGTCCTCGGGTTTGCCCTGCGCCGCCTCCCAATCCCGCGCGATCTGCTCCCAGGACAGCCACCCCACCGGCGAATAGAGCGCCGAGATGTGGAACCCGACCGTGAACGGGTCTTGCGCCTGCGCAGTCGCCCGCCATTCGCCGCCCGCCAGCATCGCCGTCTTGTGATGTTCGCCGATCGGCTGGTCGCAGCCCTCGCAGTGATAGGCGACGCTGGTGGGAACACCCTTCTCCCAGATCAGCCGTTCGAAGCGCAGCCACTGCATCGCCGCGCAATGCGGGCACGGCACGAAGAACCGGCGCTGGTCGCTGGCCTGATACTCCCGCTCGATCCGGCTCCGTCCGGCGATCGTCGGTGTCGAGACCAGGAAGGCCTTGCGCCGCCAGCCAAAGGTGCGGGCGCGGGCCTCAGCGAGGGCAATCGGATCACCCTCGCCCTCGACATCGCCGGGATAGGCATCGACCTCGTCGAGGAACAGAAACCGCGCCGTCATCGAGCGCAGCCCCACCGCCGAGTTGGCCCCGGTGAGCACCAGGATGCCGCCGGGGAACTCCTTCGACAGCATGGTATTGCCGGCATCGCGCGACCGGGCCGGTGCCACCCGCTCCCGCAACGCCGGGGTCTCCTGCAACAGCGGGTCGATCCGCTGCCGGCTGAAGCGTTTGGCCAGTTCCACCGTCGGCTGAACCGCCAGCACCGGGGCTGGCACGTGGTGCATGATGTAGCCGAGCCAACAATTGCCCCCCTCGCTGGCCCCGACCTGCGCCCCTTTCATGAACACGACGCGGCGGGCGGGATGAACGGCTGACAAGGCGTCCAGGATATCCTTCAAATACGGTGTCCGTGCCGTGCGCCACGGCCCGGGTTCCGACGAGGCCCGCGTGCTCAGCACCCGGTGCTGGTCGGCCCATTGGCTGACGGTGAGCTGCGGCGGCGGGCGCAGCATCGCGCCAGCACGGCGCCGGACATGCTCAGCCGTCCGATCGCCCACCGATGCCTGGGGGATCGAAGCGATTGGCCGCCTCCGTCAACAGATCGGTGATGTGCTGCTGCAGCACAGTCTGCACCAGGTGTGGATCAGCCCCGAGGTCCGCGGCGATGAGGCCGGAGACCCGAGCGGGCCAGTTCAGCAACGCGTCGCGCATGGCGCCGGCGATCTCGTCGATCGCGGCGTTGGCGGTCTGGGCATCAAGCAGCCGACCCTTGTCCTCGTCCAGCGCCATCCGCTGGGCTTCGACCTTGAGGGCCAGTTGGGCGACCTTCAGTCGGGCATAGGGCGTGGTGTCGGCAGACATCGCTGCGCCGGCACTACCTCCCGCAAGGGGGGAGCGCACCGGATCGGCGGTCTCGACCATGCGGCGTCGGGTCTTCTCGACGTCCCATTGTCCATCCGGTTCGCGCTCGATCCGCCCCTTGGTGGCGGCCTTGCGCAGGGCGGTCTCGGTGACGCCGATGCGGCGGGCTGCCTCGCGGGTGGAGGGGGTCAGTTCCGGCATGGCGGCGACCTCCCGCCGCTCTCGTCAACCTGAAGATTGATGTAATTCCAGCGCGTTAACAGCTTGGCTCCGGTCGCCCGCAGCGCGAATGGTCCATCACGCCCGGGGGAGCCTCGGGCTCGGGGTGGTAGCAGGCGCCCGATGGTCGGGCGCCGCGAACCGGAGCACGAAAATGTCCCTCTCCCCCGCCGCCCTGATCGTCATGACCCGCGCCGCCGAGCGCCCGGACCGTCGCCTCCAATTCCACCGCAAACTGCCGACCGGCGGCCGGCACAAGATGGTCGACGCCCTGCTGCGCGATGGCCTGATCACTGAAACCCTGGGCGACTACCGCCTCGGCGACGCCTCAACCCT
>CAIYPH010000369.1 GCA_903928045.1 uncultured Rhodospirillales bacterium | reverse complement strand
TTGGGGTTGAAGGCGCGGCCGATCGCTTCGCACAGTCCGCCGATGGCCATCACGAAGCGACGGATCGCCTCGGGGGTGCCTTCGGGCAGGCGGGGGGTGTGGAAGTGATGGAACATGTTGGTATGTTTAATCTCATCGTCACCGACATGCAAGAGAAAAATTGCATGCCGGTGAAGATTTTTTGCGGAAGCGGGAGGAAAGCGGATAAAAGTTTTTTGCTTCTTTTTTTCAAAAAAGAAGCGCTTGCTTTCCTCCCTAAAGCGCGCGCAACCCGTCCATACCCGCCTTCAGCGCCGCGGTGAGCATGATGATATCGTTGGAATAGATGATGAACCGGTAGCCGCGGGCGAGCCAGCGTTTGGCGGCGTCGGGCGAGGTGATGAGGCAGGCGCCGTGTTTGCCGTTGGCCTGGCAGGCGGCGATGACGCGGTCCATCGCCGCCTCGAAGGCGGGCGTGTCGTACTGGCCGGGGGTGCCGAGGGAAACCGAGAGGTCCATATGGCCGATGAAGGCGATGTCGATGCCTGGCGTGGCCATGATGGCCTCGATGTTCTCCACCCCGCGCACGGTTTCGATCTTGGCGATGATAAGGGTGCGGGCGTCGGCCTCGGCGATGGAGCGGGGGAGATCGACGCCGCGGTAGTCGTCATGCGCGATGCCGAAGGCGGCGCCGCGCGCGCCGGCGGGCGGGTAATGGGTGATGCGGGCGATGGCGGCGGCCTGCTCCGCGGTTTCCACGACGGGCACCATGAGGCCCATGGCGCCGCTGTCGAGCGGCTGCACCAGCAGGTGGTAGTCGTGTCACGGCACGTTCACCAGCGGCACGATGGGCAGGCCGTTGGTGATGGCGAGCTGCGTGCGCAGGGTCGCGAGATCGAGGCAGCCGGCCTCCTGGTCATAGACGACGAAATCGGCGCCGGCATTGACCATGATCTGCGGCAGGCCAGGGGTGGCGAACTCCATCACCATGGGGCCGAAGACGGGCTCGTTGCGGGCCAGCTTTTCTCGGAGGGGGTTGGGGCGCATTTTTGGGCCTCTCTTTAGGGTTAGCGAGCGATAGGGGTTGTTCTTTTTGTGAACAAAAAGAACCAAAAAACTTTTTATTCTGTTCCATGCCGTTGGCGTACGGAGGCGGGATGATTGGGAGCGGTACGAAGCAAGTGGATAAAAGTTTTTTGCTTCTTTTTTCCAAAAAAGAAGCGCTTCCTTCCCTTAAGGCGCAAGATTTTTATCAGGAAAGCGACAAATATCAGCGGCGACGCAGCGCCAGCACTCCGGCGTGCGGGCTTTGCAGACGTAGCGGCCGTGCAGGATCAGCAGATGGTGGGCGTCGCGCAGGAGGTCGGGGGGGATGCGTTTGACCAGGCCGTCTTCGACGGTGCGGACATTGGCGCCGGGGGCCAGGCCAGTGCGGTTGCCGAGGCGGAAGACATGGGTATCGACGGCCATGGTGGGCTCGCCGAAAGCGACGTTGAGCACGACGTTGGCGGTTTTGCGGCCGACGCCGGGGAGGGCTTCGAGGGCGGCACGATCGTGCGGGACTTCGCCGTTGTGCTGGTCGAGCAGGGCCTGGGAGAGGGCGGCGACGTTTTTCGCCTTGGCCTGCCAGAGGCCGATGGTGCGGATGTGTTGGGCGATGCGGGCCTCGCCGAGGGCGACCATGGCGGCGGGGGTGGCGGCCTCGGCATAAAGCCGCGCGGTGGCCTTGTTCACCGAGACGTCGGTGGCCTGGGCGGAGAGCACGACGGCGACGAGGAGGGTGTAGGGGTCGGTGAAGTTCAGCTCGGTTTCGGGCGCCGGGTTGGCGCGAGCGAGGGCCTCGAGGAAGGCGCGGACGCCGTCGCGGGTCAGCGGTTTTGTTTTGCGCGGCTTTCGCGGGGCTTGGGCATCGGGCATGGTGGAAGTCTCGCCGCGGGGGCGGGTTGTGGCAAGCGGGGGCGCATGGAGGAGACGCTGTTCGAGGCGGCGATCGTGCCATATCGCAGCCTGTCGGCGCGGGGGCAGCGCATTCTGCTGGGCGTGCTGACAGGGCTGCTGATGCTGGGCACGCTGGTGTTCGCGCTGGTGGGCGCCTGGCCGGTGGGCGGCTTCGCCGGGGTGGAGCTGCTGGCGGCGATCCTGTTCTTCCGCTGGCATGCGCGGCGGATGCGGGCGGGCGAGCTGATTCTGCTGACGCCGGCGGCGCTGCGGATCATCCGCACCGCGCCGGACGGGACGCGGCGCGAGCTGGTGCTGCCGCCCACCTGGCTGTCGGCGGGGATGGAAGAGCGGACAGGCCGCGCGGCGGCGCTGGTGGTGCGCGGGCAGGGGCGGGCGGTGGAGATCGCGGCGTCACTCGGGGAGACGGAGCGGCGGGATCTGGCGTTGGCGCTGGACGGGGCACTGTATCGGTTGCGCAATCCGGTGTTTGATAATGAGATTCTGAGATAAGGAAGTCTTCTTTTTGTGAACAAAAAGAATCAAAAAACTTTTTGCTCCGCTCGTTGCCGTTGGCTTGGGTTGCCGGATGGTTGGGAGCGGTACGCGGCAAGTGGATAAAAGTTTTTTGCTTCTTTTTTTCAAAAAAGAAGCGCTTCCTTCCCTGCCTTCCCGCCCGCCCCAATGCGGAGTATGCGAACGGCTGAAATCCCGCCTGGAGCGTCTGACATGACCGAATATCTCGCCGATACCGTTGCCGTTCTTCTCACGCGTGGCGCCGATGATGCGCCGGCGATCGGGGCGCCGGGGCGGCCGGCGTTGACCCATCGCGGGCTGCGGGCCCTGGCGGGACGGACGCGGGAGAGCCTGAACGCCATGGGGATCGGGCGGAATGACCGGGTGGCGATGGTGCTGCCGAACGGGCCGGAAATGGCGAGCGCCTTCGTGGCGGTGGCGACGGGGGCGACGACGGCGCCGCTGAACCCGGCCTACAAGGGAGAGGAGTTCGACTTCTACCTCTCCGATCTCAATGCGAAGTGCCTGTTGATCCAGCAGGGCATGGAGAGCCCGGCGCGCGCGGTGGCGGCGGCGCGGGGGATCGCGATTGTGGAGCTGGTGCCGGGCGAGGCGGCGGGGGATTTCACCCTGGTGTCCGATCTCACGGGCACGCCGGCGCAGGCTGGCACGGCGGAGGCGGAGGAGGTGGCGCTGGTGCTGCATACCTCGGGCACCACGAGCCGGCCGAAAATCGTGCCGCTGCGGCAGATCAACGTGACGGCCTCGGCCTATCACATCGGGGAGATGCTGGCGCTGACGCCTGGGGATACCTGCATGAACATCATGCCGCTGTTCCATATCCATGGGCTGATCGCGGCCGTGCTGTCCTCGCTGGCGGCGGGGGGCTCGGTGGTGTGCACGCCGGGGTTCAACGCGTTCCAGTTCTTCCGGCATTTCGAGGAGGCCAACCCCTCGTGGTTCACCGCGGTGCCGACGATGCACCAGGCGATTTTGGGGCTGGCGGGGCGGAACAAGGAGACGATCGCCAAGGGGCGGCTGCGGTTCATCCGCTCGTCGTCGGCGTCGCTGCCGCCGCAGGTGATGACGGCGGTGGAGGAGGCGTTCGGGGTGCCGGTGATCGAGAGCTACGGGATGACGGAGGCGGCGCATCAGATGGCCTCCAACCCGCTGCCGCCGCGGCCGCATTACGCGGGCTCG
Source organism: uncultured Rhodospirillales bacterium (assembly GCA_903928045.1). The sequence continues at coordinate 3,510 of CAIYPH010000369.1, read as the reverse complement.
GTGGGGATCGCGGCCGGGCCGGAGGTGGCGATCATGGACGATGACGGCAATATTCTGCCGGTGGGCGGGCTGGGCGAGATCGTGATCCGCGGGCGCAATGTGACGGCGGGGTATGAGGCCAATCCGGACGCCAATGCCAAGGCGTTCACCAACGGGTGGTTCCGCACCGGGGATCAGGGGACGCTGGATGAGGCGGGGTATCTGCGGCTGACCGGGCGACTGAAGGAGATCATCAACCGGGGCGGCGAGAAGGTGTCACCGCTGGAGGTGGATGAGTGCCTGATGGATCACCCCGCGGTGCAGCAGGTGGTGACGTTCGCGATGCCGCATTCCAAGCTCGGCGAGGAAGTGGCGGCGGCGGTGGTGCTGCGCGAGGGGATGAGCGTGGACGAGCCGGGGCTGCGGGATTTCGCCGGGACGAAGCTGGCGGCGTTCAAGGTGCCGCGGAAAATCGTGTTCCTGGCGGAGATTCCGAAGGGGGCGACGGGCAAGCTGCAGCGCATCGGGCTGGCCGAGAAGCTTGGGTTGTCGGCGTAAGGGAGCGGCGGGGTGAGGATCGCGATTTTCGGGGCCGGGGCGATCGGGGGCTATCTCGGGGCCAAGCTGGCGGCGGCGGGGGCGGATGTGACGTTCATCGCGCGGGGGCCGCATCTGGCGGCGATGCAGGCGCGGGGCGTGGTGCTGCGCGAGGAGGGGCGCGAGACGGTGGTGCGGCCGCGCTGCGTCGGCGATGCGGCGGAGGCGGGCGAGCAGGACTACGTGTTCGTCACCCTGAAGGCGCATTCGCTGCCGGCCGCGGCGCCGGATATCGCCAAGATGATGGGGCCGCGGAGCGCGCTGGTGACCGGCATCAACGGGGTGCCGTACTGGTATTTCTACGGGCTCGATGGGGCGAACCGGGACCGGCGGGTGGAATCGGTCGATCCCGGCGGGAGACTGTGGGACGTGCTGCCGCCGGCGCAGGCGATCGGCTGCGTGGTGTATCCCGCCGCCGAGGTGCCGGAGCCCGGGGTGATCCAGCACACCTATGGCGACCGGTTCAGCCTCGGCGAGCCGGATGGCAGCCGGAGCGAGCGGGTGGAGGCGTTGAGCAAGGCGCTGATCGCGGCGGGGCTGAAGGCGCCGGTGCGGCCGAAAATCCGCGATGAGATCTGGGTGAAGCTGTGGGGGAACCTCTGCTACAACCCGATCTCGGTGCTGACCGGGGCGACGCTCGACATCATCACCACCAGGCCGGACCTGCGGGCGGTGTGCCGGGCGATGATGGCGGAGGCGCAGGTGGTGGCCGAGGCGCTCGGGGTGCGGTTCGCCATCACGCTGGAAAAGCGGCTCGATGGCGCCTCCGAAGTGGGCGCGCACAAGACTTCGATGCTGCAGGACCTCGAACGTGGACGGCCGCTGGAAATCGACGCGCTGCTCGGCGCGGTGGTGGAACTCGGCCAAGTGACCGGACACGCCATGCCAACCTGCGAGTCCATCCTCGCCCTCGCCCGCGAACGCGGCCGCCAGGCGGGGTGCTACGGGGGGTGATGCCCGGTTCCTGCGAGAGGCTTTGCGGAGAAAGAAGGCCAGGGGCTCGGCCCGTCGCGCGAAGTCGCGCAACGGACCTGGCGGGGGCACGGGGGCAGCGCCCCATTGCCTTGCTTTCTCGCGAGCCCCTCGCGGGGACCAGGCGTCACCCCTCCATCAGCACGCGCACATGGGCGGCGGCGGAGGCGGCGAGGGCGTCGAGGTCGTAGCCGCCTTCGAGGAGGGAGACCAAGCGGCCGGCGCAATGGATGCGGGCCAGCGCGAGGAGGCGGGTGGTGATCCAGGCGAAGTCGGACGTTTCCAGGCGAAGTTGCGCGAGGGGATCGGCTTTGTGGGCGTCGAAGCCGGCGGAGACGATGATGAGGTCGGGCGCGAAGGCATCGAGCGCGGGAAGGATGGTGTCGTCCCAGGCGGCGCGGAAGGCGGCGCCGGTGGCGCCTGGCGGGAGGGGGGCGTTGACGACGTTGCCGGCACCGCGTTCTTCGGCCGCGCCGGTGCCGGGGTAGCAGGGGTATTGGTGGCTGGAGCCGTAGAACAGGCTGGGGTCGCGCTCGAAGATTTCCTGGGTGCCGTTGCCGTGGTGGACGTCGAAATCGACCACCGCGACGCGGGCGAGGCCCCAGCTTGCCTGGGCGTGGCGGGCGGCGATGGCGGCGTTGGCGAACAGGCAGAAGCCCATGGAGCGGTTGGTTTCGGCGTGGTGGCCGGGGGGGCGGGTGGCGACGAAGGCGGTTTTGGCCCAGCCTTCCATCACCGCGTCGACCGCCATGATGGCGCCGCCGGCCGAGCGCAAAGCAGCTTCGCGTGAGCCGGCGCTCATGATGGTATCGGCGTCGAGCGGGATGCGCTCGCCCGGTTCGGGGGCGATGGCCAGCAGGTCCTGCACGTAGCGGGCGGGGTGAACGCGGGTGAGTTGTTCCTCGGTGGCGAGCGGCGCGCTTTCGCGGATGAGGGGGAGGAAGGCCTCGCCTTCGAGGGCGCGCAGCACGTAGCGCAACCGGTCGGCGCATTCGGGGTGCCAATCCCCGGTATCGTGTTCGAGGCAGGCGGGGTGGCTGATCAGCGCGGTGCTCACGGCTGCTCCTTTTTGCGGATGAGGAAGGTCAGCACGCCGGCTTCCTCGCTGCTGCCGAGCAGGTCGTGCCCGGTTTCCCGGCAGAAGGCCTTGAAATCGGCGACCGCGGCGCGGTCGGTGGCGAGCACGCGCAGGCGCTCGCCGGGGGCCAAGGCGCGCAGGGCGCGGTTGGCGCGCAGGACGGGCAGCGGGCAGTTCATGCCTTTGACGTCGAGAACGGTTTCACTCATGGCCGCATCCTGCGCCGTTCCGGGCGATGGCGGCAAGGTGGCGGGAGCTTCAAGGCAGCGACTCGACGGCGGGATTTTTCTTGCCGCGGGGTGCGATTCGTGTCATGAACATATTAGGAACATTGGCGCGTGCGGCGTCCCTTGAGCCGCGGCCGTCCATGGCGCAAAATCACGAGATGACCCAGGCATACGCACCCCGTCCCTACGACTTCCGCATCGGCATCGACCTTGGCGGCACCAAAACCGAGATTGCCGCCCTCGCCCCCGATGGCAGCCTCATCGAGCGCCGCCGCGTGCCGACGCCGCCGCTGTACCATGACAGCGTGGCGGGCATGGCCAACCTCGTGCTGGAGATCGAGCGCACGCTCGGCGGGCGCGGCAGCGTCGGCATCGGCATTCCCGGGGTGATTTCCCCGGCGACGGGGCTGGTGAAAAACGCCAACACCATCGCGCTGAACGGCAACCCCTTCGACAAGGACATCCAGGCGCTGCTCGAGCGCGAAGTGCGCGTCGAGAATGACGCCAACTGCTTTGCCCTCTCCGAGGCCGCCGATGGCGCCGGGGCCGGGCATTCGATCGTCTTCGGCGTCATCCTCGGCACTGGCTGCGGCGGCGGGATCGTGTTCGACGGCAAGGTGATGCGCGGCCGCCACCACATCGCCGGCGAATGGGGCC
>CAIYPH010000368.1 GCA_903928045.1 uncultured Rhodospirillales bacterium | reverse complement strand
TGACATGGGGGCTCCTGGGATGATTGGGGGAATATAGAGGGCTTTATGTGGGGAGTCAAGGTATTTGATCGCTATATTTTCGTAATTTTCCTATATTTCGGCGTATATCGGACCGAGGACCTGCCGAAGGATGCCTATTGCCGGGACGCGAAGAACGAGTTCGCCAAGAGCGACTGAGCCAGGCGCGCCTTGCGGATCGCCGCTGGCGCCAGCGGCGCCCGCAGCCTCTCCCGAAGCTGCGCAGGGTCACCACGCGCCCACACATGCCGGCAGGTCTTCGGCGCCAAGCCGATCAGCCCATACGCCCTGCGCTCGCTGGATCGGAAAGCAGGACAGCACCCACAGCACAGCCAACACCAGCCGGCGCGCCACCCGCAAATGTCCGAACAGCGCGGCCGCCGGCTTGCCGATCGCCTACCAGCCGGATTGCGCCTCTCCGGCGGCCAGCCGTGGCACGCGGTGGCCTCCAGGGCGGCGCGATTGCGGATCATTCGTCATCATCGCGGCATACCGCCCCGCGCCGTGAGGGACACTGCGGCGGTCGGACCAGAGCAAGAATCGGAGTGCCCCCCGGCGCCCGGCGGGCTACCAGGGGGCATGACCCCCGCCCCCGCCCCGCGGCTCAGCCTTCAGGCCTGGCTGCTGATCCTGTTCTTGTCCATTCCATGGGCGGGCTCCTTCATCTTCTTCCGCCTGCTCGCCCATGAAATCCCGAGCCTGACGGTGGCCTTCGGGCGGGTGGCGATCGCGGGTGTCGCGCTGTTCGCCGCGCTGACGCTCAGCGGGCAGCGGCTCTCGGTGCGCTGGCGGCACTTCCTGGTGCTCGGCCTGCTCAACAACGTCATCCCCTTCAGCCTGTTCGCCTGGGCGGAAATCCGCATCACCAGCGGCGAAGCGGCGATCCTCAACGCCACCGCGCCGATCTTCACTGGCATCGTGCTGCATATCTTCGGCGCTGAGCGCCTCACTGCGCTGCGCACCATCGGCGCCGCCATCGGCTTCATCGGCGTGGCGGTGCTGACCGGGGCGGATGCGCTGACACTCGACGGCGATTTCGCCGCCCGCCTCGCCTGCCTCGGCGCGGCGCTTAGCTATGGCTTCACCGCGTTGTGGGCACGCCGCATCGGCCCCACCGCGCCGATGCAGGCGGCCACCGCGCAATGCCTGTGCAGCACCCTCATCCTGGCGCCCCTGGTCCTGCTGATCGACCATCCCTGGACCCTGCCGTCCCCCAGCCCGACAGCTTGGGGGGCGCTGTTGGGCATCGCGCTGATCAGCACGGCGGCGGCCTATGTGGTGTTCTTCCGCATCGTGGCACTCGCGGGATCGGCCAACGTGATGCTGGTGACGTTCCTGGTGCCGGTCAGCACGCTGGCAATGGGCTCGCTCTTCCTCGGCGAACCGGTGCTGCCGCGCGCCGTGGGCGGGATGGTGTTGATCGCCGCCGGGCTCACGGCGATCGACGGGCGGATATTCAGCCGGCTGCGCCGCTGACGATCAGCCGGCCGCGGCGCGTTCCCGCACCTGGCGGGCCATGGCCGCGATGCCGTTGCCGGGATGCCGTTGCCGCGATTGGCCGGGAGCGCCTCAAGCAGGCCTGGCTCCGTGGAGAACACCGGATCCGTCGCCGCGATCTCGGAGGGCGTGCGGCCGGCATAGACCCGCAGCAGCAGGGCAACCAGGCCGGAGACGATCGCGGCGGCGGTTACATCACCAGCCCGCCGTTCACATGCAGGCACTGCCCGGTGATGTAGGCCGCTTCGGGGGTGGCGAGGAAGGCGATGGCGGCGGCGACTTCGCAGGGGAGGCCTTGGCGGCCGAGCGGCACGCTTTCCATTTGCCTGGCGAGTTTGGCGGGGTCCATCGCCGCGTGGGCGCCGGCGTCTTTGCGGATGAAGCCGGGCACCACGGCATTCACAGTGACGGCGTGCGGCGCGAGTTCGATCGCCAGCGCCTTCACCAGCGCCTCCACCGCCGCCTTGGCCGCCGCCGAGGCGGGGAACAAGGTGACATCGGTGCGGAAGCTGTGGGCGACGAAGCTGGAGACCGCGATGATGCGGGCGTGGGGGCGGGTTGGCAAATGCGGGGCGGCGGCGCGGGCGAGGCGGAGGAAGCCCCAGGCGATGGCGTCATCGGAGCGGGCGTAGTCGGCGTCGGTCATGGTGGCGATGCGGGTGCGGTCGGCGAAGCCGGCGTTGCTGACCACGACGTCGAGTCCGCCGAACCGCGCCACGGCGGACGCAACGAGATGCGCGGCGGTGTCGGTTTCCGCGAGATCGCCCAGCACCACCTCGGCCAGGGCACCCGCGGCGCGAGCCTCGGCGGCCACCGCCTCGGCCCGGTCGCGGTTCTTTCGGGTATGGACCAGCAGCGCCGCGCCGGGCGCGGCCAGACGCCGCACCACCGCAGCACCAATGCCGCTCGCGGCCCCCGTCACCAGCATCACCCGTGTATCCGCCATTGCTTGCCCTCCTGCTTGGGATAAATTCTCCGCAAACCGAAGGAAGCACAGACATGGCCGACCTGCCCACCGCCAGCCCCGCGATTCGCGCCGAGTTCATCCAGTGGCTCGACACTTTTGCCGGCTATGTCCGCGAGGTGGACTACGCCTCCGCCAAGCCGCTGTTCCATCCGCAGACGCTGGCTTTCGGCACTTTCACCAACATCATCCCCGATCTGCAAACCTGGATCGACACCCAGTGGGACAATGTGTGGCCGAAGACCACCGATTTCCGCTTCGATCTCGATGGCGCGCATGTGTTGGCGAGCGAGGATGGCAGCCTGGCAGTGGTGGTGGTGGCGTGGAACAGCACGGGCTACCACCAGGACGGCAGCCCCTATCCGCGGCCGGGGCGGGCGACGATGATTTTCCATCGGCAGGAGGGGCGGTTTGTCTGCGTGCATTCGCATATGTCGCTGAACCGCGGGGTGCCGCAGCAGAGTTTTGCGGATCGGCCGGTGAAGGCGCGGTGAGGGGTGTTCTTTTTGTGAACAAAAAGAACCAAAAAAACTTTTTGGCCCGCTCCATGCCGTTGGCGTACGGAGGGGGGCTGGTGGGGAGCGGTACGCGGCGAAGGGGATAAAAGTTTTTGGCTCTATTCTCGTATTCTATGCGTAGGTCTGAATTGCGGCGTTGAGACATGCTCT
>CAIYPH010000367.1 GCA_903928045.1 uncultured Rhodospirillales bacterium | reverse complement strand
CCCGACCATCCCGCCGGTGTACGGCAACGGCATGGAACGGAGCGAAAAGTTTTTTTGGTTCTTTTTGTTCACAAAAAGAACGCCCGTCCTTCTTGCGATTGCGACGGCGAGGCAAACTGCCCATGCTGGGGCCATGCGCATCATCGAGACCACCAACGACCCCGTCCGTCTTTCCTTCGTCGCCGCGCTGCTGCGCGATGCCGGCATCGACAGCCTAGTGCTGGACAACCACACCAGCGCGGTGGAGGGCAGCATCGGCGCCATTCCGCGCCGGCTGGCGGTGGCGAGCAGTGACGAGGCGGAGGCGAAGCAGGTGATGCGGGAGGCCGGCCTGGGATGAGACCGGGGGGGTGAGCCATCTGCTCGGCGGGCGGGTTGCTCATACGCAACCCGAGCAGGGGCATCGCACCGGCGTAGAGCCGGTGCTGCTGGCGGCGTTTGTGCCGGCGAAACCGGGCGAGCGGGTGCTGGAGGGCGGCAGCGGCGCCGGGGCTGGGCTGCTGTGCCTCGCCGCAAGGGTGGCTATAACCGGGTTGGGGGTTGAGATCGATCCCGGGCTGGTGGCCCTCGCCACCGCGAATGCAGCGGCCAATGGATTCAATGAGTTGCGCTTCCTGGCGGCGGACCTCACGGCCGGTGTCGAGGGCGTGTTCGACCACGCGATGGCCAATCCGCCCTGGCACGCGCCGGGCACCGAATCGCCGGATCAGGCGAAGGAGCGGGCGAAGCGGGCAGGGGAGGGGCTGCTGGCGGATTGGGCGCGCGCGCTTTCCCGCCCGTTGCGCCATCGCGGCACGCTCACCTGGGTGATCGCGGCGGACCATGTGGCCGATGCGCTGGCGGCGTTCGGCGCGGCCGGCTGCGGCTCGCTGACCCTGCTGCCGCTGTGGCCGCGCGCCGGGCGGCCGGCGAAACTGGTGCTGATCCGCGGCGTGAGGGGCGGGCGCGGCCCGTTTCGCCTGCTGCCGGGCTTGGTGCTGCACGGGCCGGACGGTTACACGGCGGAGGCAAAAGCCATCCTGCGCGATGGCGCTGCGATTACGGAGGGACTGCCATGAAGATCACCGCGCTCGAGACCATCCAGCTCCGCGAATACCCCAACCTCCTCTGGGTGCAGCTGCACACCGATGCGGGCATCGTCGGCCTCGGCGAGTCCTTCCGCGGCGCGGACGCGGTGGCCGGCCAGTTGCACGGCCTGGTGGCGCCCTACCTCCTCGGCAAGGACCCGCTGCATATCGAGCGGCACAGCCACGCGCTGCTCAACACAATGCTCGGCTTCGCCAGCACCGGCGCCGAAATCCGCGCCGCCTCGGCGGTGGATATCGCGCTGTGGGACATTTTCGGCCAGGCCACCGGCCAGCCCATCCACCAGCTGCTGGGTGGCCTCTCGCACGACAAGATCCGCGTCTACAACACCTGCGCCGGCAACACCTACAACAACCGCCACGCCATCAAGCGCGAGATCGACCCGGACGGCAATGAGCGCCCCTCCGGCCGCTATGACGACCAGGTCGCCTTCGTCGCCACCCCCGCGGAGCTGGCGATCAGCCTGCTGGAGGAGGGCTATCCGGCGATGAAGATCTGGCCGTTCGACGTCTTCGCCGGCCGCTCCAACGGCGCCTATATCTCGCCGGCCGATCTGCGCAAGGGATTGGAACCCTTCGAGAAAATCCGCGCCGCCGTCGGCGACAAGATCGACATCATGTGCGAGTTCCACTCGATGTGGAACCTCCCCGTCGCCAAGCAGATCGCCCGCGCGCTGGAGCCGCTGAAGCCCTACTGGTCGGAAGACCCGATCAAGATGAACAACATCCCGGCGCTGAAGGAATACGGCGCCAGCACCACCATCCCCGTCTGCGCCAGCGAGACCATGGGGCCGCGCTCCGCCTTCCGGGACCTGCTGGAGGCCCAGGCGACCTCGGTGGTGATGCTTGATTTGGGCTGGTGCGGCGGGCTGTCGGAGGCGCGGAAAATCGCCGCCATGGCCGAGGCCTATCAGCGCCCGATCGCCCCGCATGACTGCACCGGCCCGGTCGTGCTGGTCGCCTCGCTGCACCTCTCGCTGCACGCGCCCAACACGCTGTTCCAGGAGGTCGTGCGCGCCTTCCTCGCCGGCTATTACCGCGAACTGGTGACGGAGCTGCCGGTGGTGACCCAGGGCTACGCCGCGCCGATGACCGGCGCGGGGCTGGGCACCAAGCTGTTGCCGGGGCTGACGAAGCGGCCGGATGCCATCATCAGGCGGAGCGACCTGTCGTGAACATCCGCACTGCGTTGTCCGGCGTCTCCGGCGTGCACGTGACGCCGTTCGACGAGACGGGCGCGATCGACCGCGACAAGCTCGCCGAGGTGGTTGATTTCCTGGCGGTATCTGGCATCGACAATATCGTGACCGGCGGCAACACCGGCGAGTTCTACGCCCTCACCCCCGCCGAAATCGCCGACGTCTACCGCATCGCCGCCGCCGCCAATGCCGGCCGCCGCGGCCTCACCGCCGGCGTCGGCCGCAGCCAGCGCGAGGCCAGCGCGCTCGCCGAAGCAGCCGCCCGGGCGGGGGCGGATGCCATCATGATCCACCAGCTGCCGGACCCCTTCGCCTCGCCCAAGGGCGTCATCGCCTATACCCATGCGGTCGCGGGTGTAACCGGTTTGCCGGTTATTCTCTATCTGAGGAACGACACCTACAGCGACGGCGAACTCGCCGATCTCCTCGGCCACCCCACCATTTCCGCGGTGAAATACGCCGCGCCCGACCCGCTGCGCATGGCCGCCCGGATGCGCGCCACCGCCGGGCGCGAGATCCTCTGGCTCTGCGGCCTGGCCGAACAATGGGCCGTCCCCTTCGCCGCCGCCGGCGCGCGCGGCTTCACCTCGGGGCTGGTCAACCTCTGGCCCGCCCGCTGCCTCGCCATCCGTGACGCGCTGGCCACCGGCGATTTCGCCACCGCCCGCCGCCTCACCGGCGAAATCGCGGGCTTCGAAGCACTGCGCGCACGGCAGGGCAACGGCATGAACGTCACCGTGGTGAAGGCCGCCATGCGCCTCATCGGCCGCGACGTCGGTGCCACGCGTGCGCCCGCCACCCCGTCACTGACGGCGGCGGAGGAGGCGGAACTCGCGGGCATGCTGCGGGCCTGGGGTTTGGTGTAACGGCCGATCATCTTGGTCTGATTGGCTGGAATATGTTAGAAAAATCCCGGTTCCATTAACCTGACTGGGGCGACATGTTAAAGCCGACCTATGAAATCCCCGCGTTGCCTCCGTCGGGGGCCCTGGAGACCGTCGCCGTGATGCGCGCGCTGACGCGCGCAAGCCGGGCGCTGGCGGAACTCAAGGGCAAGGCGGCGGCGATCCCCAACCAGGGCATCCTGATCGATACGCTCGCCTTGCAAGAAGCCCGCGCCTCATCGGCGATCGAAAACATCGTGACCACCCAGGACGAGGTGTTCCGCGCCGACCTTTTCCCTGCCGGTCCGTCGAGCCCGGCGGCGAAGGAGGTGGCGCAGTATCGCGAGGCGCTACGCCTCGGCTATCACCGGCTCGGCAGCACCCAGGGGCTCATCACCAACGCGACGCTCATCGCCATGTTCCGCCTGCTGAAAAGCCGCGACGACGGGTTTCGCAGCGTGCCCGGCACCGCGCTGATCGACGAGGCGGATCGCTCGCTGGTCTACGTACCGCCGCAGGACCGCGCGTCCATCGAGGGGCACATGGCGGCGCTGGAGCGCTTCATCAACGATGACGCGCTGTGCGACCTCGATCCGCTGATCAAAATGGCGTTGATCCACCACCAGTTCGAGAGCATCCATCCTTTTCCGGACGGCAATGGCCGCATCGGCCGCATCCTTAACGTGCTCTACCTCACCCGCGCCGGGCTGCTCGATATCCCCATCCTGTATCTCTCCCGCCACATCACCCGCAACAAGCCGGCCTATTACCGGCTGCTGCAGGCGGTGCGCGATACCGGTGCCTGGGAGGATTGGGTGCTCTACATGCTCGATGCGGTGACCGGGACGGCGATTACGACTCTGATGTTGGTGGAGAGCATCCGTACCCAAATGGCGGAGGTGAAGCACCGCATGCGCGAGGAGTTGCCGAGCCTGTACAGCCAGGACCTGCTGAACAACATGTTCCGGCATCCCTATACGCGCATTGCCTATGTGCAGCGGGACCTCGGCCTGAAGGCACGGCAAACCGCGGCGGCCTACCTGGAGCAACTCGCCGCGCGCGGCTTTCTGGAGAAACACCGGACGGGGCGGCACAGCTACTACGTCAACGTGAAGCTGTTCCGCCTGTTCTCGGGGCTGGACGATGAACGAGCGGGCTGAGCTCCGCCGTCGCGCATGATGCGCCAGCCTTCCTTCAGCTCGAAACTGGAGGGCTCCGCCTCGGGGTGCAGTCATGCGTCACGATCGCCTCGCCCCGGGCGGGCACCGAAGCAAACGGATAAAAAGTTTTGGCTCTATTCTCGTATTCTATGCGTAGGTCTGAATTGCGGCGTTGAGACATGCTCT